>CAZIVN010000067.1:0-418 GCA_964542685.1 uncultured Halobacteriales archaeon | reverse complement strand
AACACCGCGTCGTTGGCGGGGTCCTCGAAGACGTGCTGGTGGGGGGCGTGGCCGGGGGCGGCGTGGGCGATCAGTTCGTGGTCGCCCAGGTCGAGGACGTCTCCGTCCGAGAGCGGTTCGAGGCGGGCCTCGGGTACGGGGTCGGGTTCGGTGTAGAAGTCGATCTGGTCCCCGACGGCCGCCTTCGTCCCCTCCCAGAGGCGAGTGGGGTCCGCGAGGTGGGTGCGGCCGCGTTCGTGGACCGCCACGGTGGCGTCGGGGCACGCGTCGGCGAGAAAGCCCGCGCCGCCGGCGTGGTCGAGGTGGACGTGGGTGACCGCGAGGTACGCGACCGCTTGGGGGTCGATCCCGACGACGTCCAGGGCGTCGAGGATCCGTTCGTGGTTGGTCCCGATGCCGGTGTCGACGACGGCCGGGC
>CAZIVN010000066.1:0-10438 GCA_964542685.1 uncultured Halobacteriales archaeon | reverse complement strand
ATCCAGAAGTACCTCCACGAACTGGTGGGACCGAAGGGGATGCCGGTCGCGGCGGCGCCAGCCGACGGCGAGGTCACGGACGAGGAACTCGCCGAGGAGCTGGACCTCGAACTCAACGACGTCCGGCGCGCGCTGTTCATCCTCTACGAGAACGACCTGGCGTCGTACCGGCGCCTGCGCGACGAGGACTCGGGGTGGCTCACGTACCTCTGGACGTTCCAGTACGACAACATCCCGGAGAACCTGCAAGAGGAGATGCACCGCCTCCTGGACGCCCTGGAAAACCGCCGCGAGTACGAACTCGACCACGAGTTCTACCTGTGTGAGATCTGTTCGATCAGGTTCGAGTTCGGCGAGGCCATGGACTTCGGCTTCGAGTGTCCGGAGTGTGGCTCGCCGCTCGAATCGATGGAAAACAGCCGCCTCGTCGAGGCGATGGACGACCGCATCTCGGAGCTCCGGGACGAACTCAACGCGGACGCCGAACTCGAGGCATAATGGTCGTACTCGCGACGAAACTGTACGTCGAGGGTGACGCCCGGAACCGCGCGATGGACTCGCTGAGGTCGCTGGTGGGCGACGCCGTTGCCGACCTGGACGTCGAGACGGAGGTCGGACTGCGCCACGACGAGTTCCCCACGGTGACCGTCGAGGGACCGGACGCGACGGCCGCCAGGAACCTGCTGGCCGAGGAGTTCGGCGCCATCGTTCCCGACCGGACCGACGGCGAGACGTACGTCGGCACGCTGGAGCGGTGGGACGAGGACGGCTTCGTGCTGGACGCCGGCGAACCGGTGCGGATTCGGACCGGAGAGGCGGGCCTCGGGCCCGGCTCCGCCGAGCAACTGCGCGAGCGCTTCGGTCTCGTCCAGCACGTTCCCCTGCAGTTCGTCGCCGGCGAGACGCCGCGCCTCGCCGACGACCAGCGGGACCGGCTGTACGACTGGACGCGTGGCGAGGGACGGGTGAACGTCAACAGCGCCACGCGCTCCGAGGTTCGGGCGACGGTCAACCGGGCGGGCCACGCGCAGGACATCGTCACCGTCGAACGACTGGGACTGCTCGAACAGAGCATCGTCTGCAAGGCGGGCACCGATCCGCCGGGACTGCTCGCCAGCATCGGGGGGTACCTCCCGGCGGAACTCCGCTGTGTCGTGCCATGAGTCGCCGCCGTCTCTTCCTGGGCGTCGTCGCAGTCGCCGTCCTCGCGACGGCGGCGGGGTGTACGACGCTGTTCGGGAGCGGGAGCATCTCCGACGAGCAACTGGACGCCGAGCCCAGTGAGCCGTACGAGTGGAACGAGACGGACACCGACGTGACCATCTGGGTGCGGGGCGACTCCTACCGGGCGGTGTACCACCTCAACGACACCGAACGGTTGGAACTGTTCCGCAACGAGTTCCGCAGCCAGGAGCCGGTCGGCGTGCGGGCCGTGCGGTTCCGCTACCCCAACGGAACCGTCGTCAACGGGTCGAAACTGACGGTGAACAAGAAGGACTCCAAGACGGTCGTCGAGGTGCCGGATCCGAACGGCTCGCTGGCCTTTACCGCCGGGGCGACGTCCAAGCGGTTCAGCCAGCCCAACTACATGGCCGGAAGTTACGAGATAGTGCTCCCGGAACACCACCGCTCGAACGTGTTCCTGTTCGGCGACGTGAGCCCCGGGAACTACGAGCGCTCCGTCGAGGGCGACAACCGCCAGCACATCGTCTGGGACCGCGAGGTCAACGGCGGGCTCTCGGTCAGGTACTACCTCCAGCGTGACATCTGGCTGTTCGGGGGGGTCTCGCTGACGGCCATCGTCATCGGCGGCCTGGGCATGCTGTACAAGCGCTACCAGATCCGGAGCCTCCGGGAACTCCGCGAGAAGTACGGCCTGGACGTCGACGTCGACGACGAGTTCGACGACGGCCCGCCCCCGGGAGCCGGCTGAACCGCTCGGGGACGACCGACTCCGGCGCGCTTTTGCCGTCCGACGCCAAACGGAGGGTATGCGCGCCGCGGTGGTCACGGTCGGTGACGAGTTGCTCTCCGGAGACACCGAGAACACCAACGCGACCTGGCTGTGTTCCCGCCTGACGGAACGTGGCGTCGACGTCGAACGGGTCGTCGTGGTGCCCGACCGGGTCGGCGAGATCGCCCGCGTGGTCAACGAGGCCAGGGCGGACTACGACGCGGTCCTGGTCAGCGGCGGCATCGGCCCGACCCACGACGACGTGACGATGGAGGCGGTGGCGGCGGCAGTCGGCGTCGACCTGGTTCGAAACGACGTCGCTCTCGAGTGGATCGTCGAGGACGGCGTGTACGCCCGCGAGGACCTGGCCAGTGGCACGGCGGACCTGCCGGCCGGCGCTCGACCCCTGCACAACGAGGTCGGCGTCGCGCCGGGGTGTGAGATCGAGTCCGTCTACGTCCTCCCGGGCGTGCCGAGGGAGATGCGGGCCATGTTCTCGTCGGTCGCCGAGGAGTTCACGGGCGAGGCCACCCACCGCGAGGTGGTCCGGGCCGACGAACCCGAAAGCGCCCTGCTCGACCGTCTCGCGGACCTCCAGGAGCGGTACCCGGTGAGCGTCGGGAGCTACCCGGGCGAGGTCGTCCGGGTCACGATCGACCACGTCGACGAGGAGACCGCCTCGGAGGCGGCGACGTGGCTCCGGGACCGCGTGCAAAGCCCCGACGAGGCGGAGTGATTCTCGGGAGACGACGTCCCGGACGGGTGGCGTCGGTTGGCGCGTTTCGACACCCTCGAACCCGGGCACTCGCCGGGGCGGGATACCTCGGCAGTACGGGGATCGGCCTCGTCAGCGTACTACTGGTACAGCGACCAGAGCCAGGCGGCAGTCACGACGACGGCACCGACGAGAACGACGAGACTGACGGCGGTGATCGGCAACGACGTCGACAGGAGTACGGGCATGGACGGCGCTACCCGCGGCGCCGTCTTACCTCTTTCGCGACGCGACGAGAGTGGTCGGGAATCACGCGACCGGTCGTCGACGGTGCCGACCGCCGATCAGGCCTCGATGGGGATACTCTTGCCGCGGACCGCGGCCTCCTCCCGCAGCGGGAGGGTCACCTCGAGGACGCCGTTGTTGTACGTCGCCGCGATGGCGTCCTCGTCGATGTCCTTGGGGAAGCGGAACCGGCGGTGGTAGGTCTTCTGGCGGTTCCGCTCTTCGTCGACGTGTTCGGCGGCGACGTTGAGGACGCCGTCGTCCCAGGCAAGGTCGATCTCCTCGCGGTCGAAGCCTGGCAGTTCGACCGTGAGGACGAACTCGCCCTCTTCCTCGTACAGTTCGTAGTCGTTGCTGCTCCGTTCACCGAAGATTCGGGACGGGAAGTCCATCCCCTGCATCCAGGAACTGTTCGGACCGGTTGGAAGCGCCATTGGCACTCACCTCGTATCCAGTGAGAACTATGCTCGGAGTTCGTAATAAATCTTATCTGTTATTTGGTAGTATTCCACAAACTAACATATCCGATCTACCCTCTCGTGCGTTTCTATCGACAAGAAAATAGGTACCAGAACCGGTATGTTTGCCGGCACCGGCTCAGACTGCCGTGTCGGACTCGGGGGCGTCCGGCGGCACCTCGCCGGTCTCGAAGCCACCGTCGTCGTCGCCGGCGACGGCCCCGATGGCGTCCTCGAAGTGCTCCTGGGTGAGGACGATGTCCTCGACGGACGGCTCCTCGCCGGCACGCTTCGCGTCGACGTGTTCGCGGACGGCGATCTGGGCGGCCTCGCGGCAGACGGCCTCGACGTCTGCGCCGACGAATCCCTCGGTGCGCGCCGCGAGGTCGTCGAGGTCCACGTCGTCGGCGAGGGGACGGTCACGCGTGTGGACCGCGAAGATCTCCCGGCGCGCGGCCTCGTCGGGCGCTTCGACGGCCACGTGGCGGTCCAGGCGCCCGGGGCGCAACAGAGCGTCGTCGATGAGGTCGGGGCGGTTGGTCGCGGCGACGACGACGACGTCCTCCAGTTCCTCCAGGCCGTCGAGTTCGGTCAGCAGTTGCGAGACGACGCGTTCACCGACGTTCGAGTCGCCGACGCCGCGACCGCGCTCGCTCGCGATGGCGTCGATCTCGTCAAAGAAGACGACCGTCGGCGCGTTCGCGCGGGCCTTCTCGAAGGTCTCGCGGACGGCCTTCTCGGACTCGCCGACGTACTTGTCGAACAGTTCCGGCCCTTTCACCGAGACGAAGTTGCTCTCGGCCTCGTTGGCGACGGCCTTCGCCAGCAGGGTCTTGCCAGTGCCCGGCGGGCCGTGCAACAGCACGCCCTTCGCCGGGTCGAGCGCGACCTGCTCGTAGGCCTCGGCGTGTTCGAGCGGCCACTGGATCGTCTCCCGCAGTCGCTCTTTGGCCGACTCGAGGCCGCCGACGTCGTCCCAGCCGACGTCCGGCGTCTCGACGAACACCTCTCGCATCGCGGACGGTTCGATCCCCGTGAGGGCGTCCCGGAAGTCGTCGTCGGTCACCGACACCGACTCCAGAACCTCGGCGTCGATGGTGTCGGCGTCGAGGTCGAGGTCCGGACGGAGGCGCCGCAGAGCCGTCATCGCAGCCTCGCGGGCAAGATTCTCCAGGTCCGCGCCGACGAAGCCGTGGGTGTTCTCGGCGTACTGCGTGAGGTCGACGTCGTCGTCGAGCGGCATCCCCCGGGTGTGGATGTGCAGAATTTCGTCCCGGCCCGCCGTGTCGGGAACGCCGACCTCGATCTCGCGGTCGAACCGGCCGGGACGACGGAGCGCCGGGTCGACGGCGTCGACGCGGTTTGTCGTCCCGATGACGGTGACCTGGCCGCGTTCCTCGAGACCGTCCATCAGCGAGAGCAACTGGGCGACGACGCGCCGTTCGACGTCGCCGCTGGTCTCGTCGCGCTTGGGTGCGATGGAGTCCAGTTCGTCGATAAAGACGATGGCGGGGGCGTTCTCCTCGGCCTCCTCGAACACCTCGCGGAGTTGCTCCTCGCTCTCGCCGTAGTACTTCGACATGATCTCCGGGCCCGAGATCGTCTGGAAGTGTGCATCGATCTCGTTGGCCACGGCGTTCGCGATCAGCGTCTTGCCCGTCCCGGGCGGGCCGTGTAGCAACACCCCCTTGGGTGGCTCGATCCCGAGCGCGCCGAACAGTTCGGGGTGGCGCATCGGCAACTCGATCATCTCACGGACCTGTTCGAGTTCGTCGTCCAACCCACCGACGTCCTCGTAGGTGACACTCGCTATCCCGGTCGTGTCGGCGGCCTCGAACTGGCCCTCGCCCTGAGAGACCGAGACCTCGTCGGCCTCGCCGTCGACGACCTGGATGTCGGTCGCGTTCCTGACGACGACGGTGCCGCCGGGCCGGGTGTCGACGACCCGGAGCGGGATCCGCCGGTCGGACCGTCCCACACCGAGGCCGAACCCGCTCGACAGCGGCACCGTCTGCCCGCTCGCAACGGCCCGGTCGGTCAGTTCGTCGCGGAGGTACGACCCGATGTCGCCGCGGATCCGGACGCCCTCCGGGAGCGCGACCGTGACGCGCTCCGCGGGCGACACGTCCGCCGGCGTCACCTCGACGGGGTCGTCGATGTGCGCGCCGGCGGCCTGTCGCAACTGGCCGTCGATCCGGATCGTGCCGCGGCCGGTGTCCTCGGAGCCGGCGGGCCAGACGCGAGCCACGACGCGACCGTCGTCGCCCTCGACGGTCACGAACTCGCCGCTGTCGACGCCCAGGTCCGCCATCGCGTCTCTGTCGATCGATGCCAGTCCGCTACCGCTGTCCTTCCGCTGCATCGGTTTGACCCGTAGGCGCATGGATCTCACCTCGTTGCGGGCGGATGGAGTGATCGGTCTGTCGACGGCCCCCCGACGGCGGCGGGACGGCCCACGGTGGCCGACTGTGTCAGCGCTGCCGCTCGTCGGGCGGCCCTCGGTCGAAGCTAGTACCGCGCTCGTCTTAAATTTCCCCCCGAGACGCGCACGGTCCGGATGGAACCGAGCGACCTCCACCACCCGAGGAAATGAAAAGCGTTTTCTATCAACCGACGGACCAGTAGGTTCGTGGACACCGAATCCATCACCCTGACAGTCGACGGTGCGGAGTACCCCGGTGAACTGACGCTGCCGGACGAGGGGACAGACGTAGGAGCCGTCTTGCTCCCGGGAGCGAACCACGGGCCGTACGGTGACGTCTTCGACCGCCTCGCCGAAACGCTGGCCGACGAGGGGGTCGCTTTCCTGCGGTTCGAGGCCTGGGGCGACCGCGACGACGTGCCCGATATAGAGGAGACGGATCCCGGGGCCATCTTCGCGGCGTTCGACGCCGCCGTCGAGCGCTTGCAGGCCGACGACTTCGACCGGGTGGGCGTCCTCGCCAAGAGCTTCGGCGGGCGCCTGGCGTTGGAACACACGCCCGCGGCCGTCGACGAACTGGTGCTGTGGGCGCCCGCGGTGTTCCTCGAGGGTGGCGACGCCGTCGAGACCGTCGAGATTCCGGACGAGGCACCGGACGACGCCGAACTGCCCACGATAGAGCCCCCGGTACTGTCCGAGCACGACCACCCCGTCACGATTCTCCAGGGCGACGAGGACTTCTACACCGTCGGGAGCGCTCGCGAGATAGCGTCGGAACTTCCGGACGCGACGGTCGAGGTCGTGGAGGGCGGCGACCACTCGTTCGTCGGCGGCGATCCCGAGGCCGAGACGCTCGAGACGACGGTCGCCAGGGTGGCCGACGAGGCCCAGTGAGGGGGCCCAGAACCCCCCGACCGGCCTCGGAGAAAGCCACATTCGGCCAGGCGACGTAGCGTCGCCCGAGCTATGATCGAAGTTCACGACTCGATCCGAATCGGGGCGCCGGTCGCGGCGGTGTTCGCCTACATGGACCGCCCGGAGAACCAGCCAGAGATCACCCCGAGTCTCACCCGGTCGGAGACCCTGGAGCGACTGGACAACGGTGGCAAGCGCGTCGCCTACACCTACACCGTCGGCGGGATCGACCTCGACGGCGAGATCGAAGCCGTGGAGTACGACCCCGAGTCGACGATCAGGTGGGAGATGACCGGCGACCTGTCCGGCGAGATCGAGTGGACGTTCGAGGAGACTGCGGGTGGCACGGAGTTCACCTACGCCGCGGGGTACGACCTGCCGGGACGCGTCGTCGAGCGACTCGCGGGGCCGTTCGTCCGGCGGTACAACGAGCGCGAACTGCGGACGACCCTGGAGAACCTCCGGACGCGCGTCGAGACGGGGGAGTCCTGATACTGGCAGCCGTCCCGTCGTGCAGGGACTCGACGGCCCGTGTCGGCGAACTGCTTCGAGTGAGTACGAGCGACTCCCGCGCCGAGGGGAGTCGTCGGTTCGTTGCCCCGAGTGACTGTTTTTATACTTGGCAGGGCCCAACGGTGGGTGATGGCAACCCGGGAATCCGTTCGGGAACGCGACGAGGAGCGGGAAACAGTCGGTCCGGGGGCCGGCGAGACGGCGGCGCTCTCCGTGGACGGCCTCGCGAAGCAGTTCGGTAGCGGCGAGGACGCGGTGACCGCCGTCGACGACGTCTCCTTCGACATCGAAGCGGGGTCGGTGGTCGGACTGCTCGGCCCCAACGGCGCCGGCAAGACGACGACCATCAAGTCCATCCTGGGGATGGTGTTGCCCGACGCCGGCGAGGTGCACATCGACGGCGTCGACGTCTACGAGAACCCCCGCGAGGCCTACTCGCACGTCGACGCGATGCTGGAGGGGGCTCGCAACGACTACTGGCGACTGACCGTCCGCGAGAACCTCCGGTACTTCGCGACCATCGGTGGCGTCGACCCGGACTCGGTTGCGGACCGCCACGACCGCCTCCTGGAGAAACTCGACCTCCAGGACCGCGCCGACGAGGCCGTCCGGGACCTCTCCCGTGGCATGAAACAGAAAGTGTCGCTCGCGAGCGTCCTCGCGGGCGGGGCCGACGTCGTCTTCCTCGACGAACCGACGCTCGGCCTGGACATCGAGAGTTCGTTGACGCTGCGCCAGGAGTTGCGCCGCATCGTCGACGAACGGGACCTGACGGTCGTCGTCAGCAGTCACGACATGGACGTCATCGAGGACATCTGCGACCGCGTCGTCATCATGCACGAGGGCCGGGTCGTCGCCGACGACACAGTGACCAACCTCCTGCGCAGTTTCGACACGCGGGGCTACCGGATCACGAGTCCGGACCTGGACGAACGGACCGTCGCGACCCTCGGGAACCGGTTCGACGTCGTGGCGGTCCAGGAGTACGGCGAGAGCACGCGGATCGAGGTCGAGGCCGACAGCGACGCGTTCTACGACCTGACCGCGACGCTCAGGGACCACGACGTGACCCTGGAGGCGGTCGAGACGGTCGAACCGGACCTCGAAGAGGCGTTCGTCGAACTCACCGGGGGTGACGACCGATGAGCGACGGTAGGGACCGCGCTACGGACGGTGGGGCGGTCACCGAAAGACACACCGCCACGGTCGACGAGGCGGCCACCGAGCACGCACGGAGCGAGGAGCGACGCGCCGGCTACCTCGCCCTGTCGAAGGCGGTGCTGTACCGGGAGTACCTGATCTTCGTCCGGTACCCGGCCAACGCAGTGGGCGGGATCGTCATCTCGCTGTTCTTCTTCGGGCTGCTGTTTTACGGCGGGCGGATGCTCGCCGGACAGGCCCTGACCGACTCCATCGAGGGCATCGTCGTCGGCTACTTCCTCTGGACGCTGTCGGTCGGTGCCTACCAGTCCGTCTCCAACGACATCGGGAGCGAGGTCCAGTGGGGCACGCTCGAACGCCACATCATGACGCCCTTTGGCTTCGCGCCGGTCGCACTGCTGAAAGGCGTCGCCAAGGTCGTCAGAACCTTCCTCACCTCCGCCGTCGTCCTGGCCGCGATGCTGCTGATGACCGGGACGAACCTCCAGCTCAACGTTGTCACCGTCGTGACAGTCGCCAGTCTGGCCATCGTCTCGGTGCTCGGTCTGGGCTTCGCCGCGGGTGGCATCACCGTCCTGTACAAGCGGATCAGCAACTGGCTGAACCTCCTCCAGTTCAGCTTCATCATCCTCATCTCGGCGCCCGCGTTCGACCTCGGGTGGACGAAGTTCCTGCCCCTGGCGATGGGGAGTTCCATGCTCCAGCGGGCGATGATCGACGGGACGCGGCTCTGGGAGTTCCCGGCCGGCGACCTGGCGGTGCTCGTCGGGACCGCCGTCGGCTACCTCGGCCTGGGCTACCTCGTCTTCCAGTACTCGACGGACCGCGCGCGGCGGTTAGGCGTCCTCGGGGACTACTGACGCCCGCCACCGCCGATTCCGGTCGCCTGCCGGCGGGAGGACGCGACCGCCGGAGTCGGGTCGCTTTTCGGGGCCGGTACCGTACCACCACCCATGCGAGTCGGCGTCGTCGTCAATCCGATCGCTGGTATGGGCGGGCGGGTCGGCCTCAAGGGGACCGACGGGAAAGTCGAGGAGGCACGCGCCCGCGGCGCCGAACCGCGGGCGCCCGAGCGGGCCGAGCGGGCGCTGTCGACGTTCGGGGAGCGGGCCCCCGACGCCGAGGTGTTCGTCGCGGGCGATCCGATGGGGGAGACGGAGGCCCGCGCTGCCGGTCTCTCGCCGACCGTCGTGACCGACCCGCCCGCGGAGACCGGGCCGGAGGACACCGGCGCGGCCGTCGCGGCGTTTCTGGACCGCGAAGTGGACCTGATCCTGTTCGTCGGCGGAGACGGGACCGCGGTGGACGTCGCGGAGGCCCTCGAGGCGGCGGACGCCGAGACGCCGATGCTGGGCGTACCGGCCGGCGTCAAGGTGTACTCCTCGGTGTTCGGCGTGACGCCGGAGGACGCCGGTCGCATCGCGGCGACGTACGACAGGGTCGAGCGCCGCGAGGTCAACGACATCGACGAGGACGCCTTCCGGGGCGGTGAGGTCCACACCGAACTCAAGGCCGTCGTCAGGGTGCCGGTCGCGGACGGCCTCCAGGCGAGCAAGCAGGTCGGCGGCGGCACCGTCGACGCACTGGCCGCGGGCGTCGCCGACGACGTCCGCCCGGCGGCGACGTACGTCCTCGGGCCGGGCAGTACGCTCGGAGCGATCAAGCGCGAACTCGGGGTCGAGCCCTCGCCGCTGGGCGTCGACGTCTACCGCGACGGCGAGATACTGGTCCGGGACGCGTCGGAAGCCCAGATACTGGACGCCCTGGGCGAGGACAACGTCGTGGTCGTCTCCCCCATCGGCGGCCAGGGGATGGTGTTCGGCCGCGGGAACGACCAGATATCGCCGGCCGTGATCCGACGGTCGGAGGTGGTCGTCGTCGCCTCGCCGTCGAAACTCGACGACGTCGGCGTGTTGCGGGTCGACACCGGCGACCAGGCCCTCGACGAAGACCTCCGGGGGTGGCAGCAGGTCAGAGTCGGACGCTACGAGCGTCGGCTGATGAAAGTGGTCTGA
>CAZIVN010000065.1:0-10496 GCA_964542685.1 uncultured Halobacteriales archaeon | reverse complement strand
CCGAGATGGAACCCGACGGCTGGGACTACCACTTCGGGAAGAACATCCTCTACGCCTTCGGCACCAAGCCGGACATCCTCGCGGTCGGCGCGATATTCGGCGCCCTGGGGATGCTCATCAACCAGTTCGCTGCGGCAGGGCTCGTCGTCAGCGGCACCGGTCTCACGGACTCC
Organism: uncultured Halobacteriales archaeon; assembly: GCA_964542685.1. Lineage (GTDB taxonomy): Archaea > Halobacteriota > Halobacteria > Halobacteriales > Natrialbaceae > CAZIVN01. The sequence goes on along the minus strand of CAZIVN010000065.1, from coordinate 10,323 downwards.
ATCGCGCTGTCGGTGGTCGCCACGGCGGTCATCGCCCGGGTCGCCTTCGGCTACCCCATCGTCGGTGACTGGTCCGGCGCCAACATTCTCGACATGTCTCCGTTCGAGCGCGAGGAACCCCACCCCGTCACCGACGGTGGCGAGGTGCCACAGGAACACGCCGGCCGTCTGGCGACCGAGCCGTGGCTCCCCCACCAGTACAAGTGGGCGGGCGTCGCCTCGATCGGACTCGTCGGCGGGATTCTCGGCGGCTTCATCTACATCAAGACAGGGAGCATCTTCCTCGGCTACGCCATCTCGGCGATGAGCCTGTTGTTCCTGCAACTGGGCGTCGAGAAGATCCCGGTGACCCACCACATCACGCTGATCGGTGCGGTGGGTGCCGTCGTCTTCCTGCCCGAGTTCAGCCCCGTCGTGGCGCTGCTCGCCGCGGGAGCGTTCGGCTGTGCGAGCGGTCTTCTGGGTGAGCTGACCCAGCGGATGTTCTACGCCCACTCGGGAACCCACGTGGACCCGCCCGCGATGGCCATCGCCATCTCGATGGTGTTCGTCGCGGTCCTCGCCATCGCCGGGGTCCTGCCAAACGCCGGGTACGTCTGATCCCGGGGGAACGGCCACCGCGGCCTGCGGTGGTCGGTCCGTCGCCCGGTCCAGATCTGACCGTCGGTTCGAACGGAGCGACGATGTCGGAACGTGACGGTTTTGTAGGGTCGAGCCGACGAACCCGAACGAATTCAACACCCACGAGCCACGAACCAGAATGGATCTGAAAGAACGAATCAGACGACGCCAGGGATCCGGAGGTGACTCCCGAATCGTCCGCGACTACGACGCGATCAGTCCGATCGCTCACCTTGACGACCCGACCGCACGGGGGCCGGTGCTCGAGCGCCTGCTGGACTACATGGACCCCGTGTTCGACGGCGACGTGCCGACAGACGCCTACGTGTGGGGGCCAGGCGGCGCCGGCAAGTCCGCCGTCGTCACTGCCCTGTTCGAGTCGATGGCGGACCTGTTGACGCGGAAGGTCCCGATCATCCACACCAGCACGCGCGCCCAGACGACGTCTGCGCCATCGTTCGTGTACGTCGACGCCCGGCGGGCGGACTCGCCGTTCGGACTCTATCACGCCATCCTCGACGGCGTCGTCGACGAGACGGTACCCCAGCAGGGTCTCAAGACGGAGACGATCGAGTCGCGCCTGATCGACCGGCTCCGCCCGGTGGACCAAAACGTCGTCGTCGCGGTCGACCACGTCGACGACGAGGTCGGTCTCGACCTCCCGACCATCGTGGAAACCCTGTCGGTCGTGGAGGACTCGACGGCGGTCGTCGCGGTGGGACGCACGCCACCGGCCGACCTGGACGAGGCGGTGCAGGTGCCCGAGCGCATCGAGGTCCCCGGGTACGAACGGCACGCCCTGGCGGACGTGTTGACAGCGCGGGCGTCGGACGGACTGGCCCAGGGGGCGATCAGTCACGAACAGCTCCGGCGCATCGCCGAGTGGGCCGAGGGCGACGCACACGACGCGCTGTCCGCCCTGTTGTCGGCGGCGGAACTCGCGGAGTCCGCCGGCGCCGACCGCGTCCGGGAACGGGACCTGACCGACGGGATGGACGCCGTCCCCCGTCCGTCCGCGCCGCTGGGCCGGGTCCACAGCCTGCCGGAGAACCGACAACTGGTCTTGCGACGACTCCTGGACTTGCGGGAGAGTACCACCGAGTCGGTCACCGACACGGCCAGTGCAATCACCGACGCTGCCGGCGTCGACCTCTCGTCGGGCACCGTGGAACGGTTCCTGTACGAACTGGCCGAGGAGGGTATCGTCCAGCGCGTCCAGGTGTCCCGGACCAGCGGAGCGGGGCGCCCGCCCAGCCGCCTCGAACCTTGCTTCCCGACGCTGGTGTTCCGACGGCTGTACGACCTGCGAGAGGGATAACCCCCGCATCGTCGCTGGCCGACGTGGAACCGTCACTCCCCTCGGGGTCTCGGTCTCTCCGGTCCCGACAGACGGCCAGGCCCAGAGACAGTCTCCGTTCCTCGCGACCCCCGAATGCCGGGGAGACGGATCACGATGGAATCGCCCGAGCAGCGACGTGGGTTTCGTATGGCGATATGAAGTTTATGCGTCTGCCGTGAGTCAAACAGGGCCGGGAACAGGTGCAAGAAAAGTGTCAAATATCGCCGTCCGAACCCTCAGATCACGCCTCAGCGGTAGTTCTTGAACAGCAGCGCCCGCACGTCGTCCTGGGTCTGGACCGTCTCCGTCGACCCGTCGGGCAACTCCACCTCGTACTTCGTCTCCTCGCTGTCCGCCTTCGTCCACCTGTCGTCGTGTTCGTCCATCAGAGCCAGCATCTCGTTCAGCATCCCGTCGCCACCGCCGCCGGGAGTCGGGATGCCACCGCCGCCACCCGAACTGCCACCCGACTCGTCGCTCTGGTCTGGGTCACCCTCGTCTCCCTCTGTCTCGTTCCCCTCGGCGTCTCCCGCCGCCTCGACAGTCTCGTCGGTCTCCTCGCCTGCGACGTCGGCTGCGGACCCGTCTGCCAGGAGTTCGTCGGGTTCGCCGTAGTTGTCGATGAGGTACTGCAGGGCGTCGCGCCGGTGGACCGTCCCGTACGGTCCCACGAGTTCGTCTTCGATGGCGTCGCGCAGCGCGTCGAGAAACGAGGCCTGTTCGTCCGTGATGTCGAGTTCCGGCATACCTCCACCTGTGACGGGTGGGTACGTAAGCGTTGGCGACGGCCGGTACCGAAAGCGACTGACCGCTGTAGACGGACCGTCTCCCATGCGCTACCTGGCCTGGGCCGGTCTGGCACTGCTGGCCTACTCGTTGGTCGCCCCGCTGATGAAAGTCGCGACGAGAGAGATCCCCAGCGACGTGGCCGCGTTCTACGCGAACCTCGTGCTGGTGGGTGCGGCCCTCGGGGTCGTGATCCTGTCGGGCGACGAGGTGACGGCCTACGCCGACCACCGCCTCGCGCCGGCGATGTACGCCGCCGGCGTCTGTCTCGCCGTCGGTATCCTCGCCTACTACCGGGCGCTGTCGCTGGGGCCCGTGAGCGTCGTCGCCCCCGTGTTCGGCCTGTTCCTCGTCGTCTCGTCGCTGGTCGGCATTGCCGTCCTGAACGAGTCGTTGACCCTCCGGAAGGTGCTGGGCATCGCACTCGCAGCGGCCGCCGTCCGGTTGACCGCGGGGGAGTGACCGGTCCTGCCGAAAAGCAAACGCCAAAGGGGTGGACGCCCCGAGTGACGAGTATGGTAACGAAAGAGTCGGAGAGCGAACTGTCGGAGGGCGACCAGGCGCCAGCGTTCGAACTGCCGGACGTGAACGGCGAGGTCCACAGCCTCGACGACTTCGCGGACGACGAGGCGCTGTTGCTGGTGTTTACCTGTAACCACTGCCCGTACGCGAAGGCGAAGTTCGAGGCCCTGAACGACCTGGCAGAGGACTACGACGACGTCGCGGTCGTCGGAATCAACCCCAACGACGAGGCGGAGTACCCGGAGGACTCCACCGAGCGCATGCGCGAACTCGTCGCGGACGGAACGATCCAGTACGACGCGTACCTCAGGGACGAGGACGCGAGCGTCGCGGCGGCCTACGGCGCCGAGTGTACGCCCGACCCGTTCCTGTTCGGACACGAGGACGGGGCGTTCCGACTGCGCTACCACGGCCGACTCGACGAGGCGACGAACCCCGACGACGACCCGGAGGTACCCGCCGGAGAGGTCCGCACGGCCATCGACCAACTCCTGGCCGGCGAACGGGTGACCGTCGACTGGAACCCGTCGCGTGGCTGTTCGATCAAGTGGCCGGCCGAGTGACCGGGCACCACCGCCCGAACGCAAGGCGTTAGTCGGTCCCGGTGCTATTCTGGGGCGTGACAGAGCGACCGTACGGGTCCGTCCCGACGCCAGTCGTCGGGATGGTCCACCTGCCCGCACTGCCGGGCGCGCCCGGATTCGAGGGGGACCGAACCGCGATTCACGACCGCGCTCGGACGGACGCGCGCCGCCTCGCCGAGGCCGGCGTCGACGGTCTGATCGTCGAGAACTTCGGCGACGCCCCGTTCTACCCCGACGGAGTCCCCGACAACGTCGTCGCCGAGATGACCGCAGTCGTGCGAACCGTCGTCGAGACCGTCGACGTTCCGGTCGGCGTCAACGTGTTGCGCAACGACGGCCGGGCCGCACTCGCCGCGGCGGCGGCCGCGGGCGCCGAGTTCGTCCGCGTCAACGTCCTCGTCGGAACGGCGGCGACCGACCAGGGACTCGTCGAGGGGCAGGCACACGACCTGATCCGGTTCCGGGACCGGGTCGACGCGGACGTGGCGGTCCTCGGGGACGTGGACGTGAAACACGCCAGTCCGGTCGGCGACAGAGGTCTCGTGGCGGCAGCGTCGGACGCGGTGGAACGCGGGTGGGCCGACGCGGTGGTCGTCTCCGGCGAGGCGACGGGGGCGGCCACGGACTTGGACGCACTGGAGACGGTGGCCGACGCAGTCGGGGACGAGGTCCCGGTCCTCGTCGGGTCCGGGGCCACGGCGGAGACGCTCCCGAGTCTGCTCCGACTCGCGGACGGCGCCATCGTCGGGACGGCGCTGAAGCAGGGGGGCGAGACGGCTGCTCCGGTCGACACGGACCGGGCGGCGCGGGTGGTCGACGCCGCTGCGACGGACGGCCAGGAAGACTGAGACGGGTTCGTTTCATCTATTACCGGTGATAACCCGGACGGGACCGGTGCTCACCGGTAAACAGTGAAACGAAACCGTATGAGTCGCCGACGGGGCCCGCGCACTCGCTCAGTGTTCGTCGAGCGACGGCCCCTCGACGGCGTCGAGTGTCCCGCCGAGTGCGACGGCGGTCCCCTCCTCGTGTCGCCCCGCGATCACCTGGACGCCGGCCGGCCGCCCGTCGACCGTCCCGTGCGGGACCGACAGCGCCGGGTGGCCGGTCAGGTCGAACGGGGCCGTGTTGGCGATGGTCTCGACGAGGTCCTCCGGGCCCGTGACGGCGCCGAACTCCGGGGCCGTAATCGGCGTCGTCGGGCAAAGCAACGCGTCGTACGTCTCCAGTGCCGCGTCGACCGCCTCGGTGAACGCTCGCCTGACCGACTGTGCGTGGACGTACGTCGCACCGTCGTCGCCGCGCCGCAGGCCCTCGCCGACGAGCAACTGGGTCCGGACGTTCTCGCCCAGGGCGTCGCCGTCTACGGCCGCGACGGTCTCCCGCCACGGCTCTGCGTACCCCGTCCCGGTGCCTGCCACGACGCCGTTCCCGTCGAACAACGCGGCGAACTCGACGCCGGATATCCCGAGCAGTGCGACGGGCGCGGACCCGTAGCCCGGCACGTCGGTCCGCTCGACGGTGGCACCGGCGGCAGACAGTTCCGCCGCGGCGGACTCGACGGCGGAGACGACCCCGTCGGTAGACAGGTCGAGCGCCGGTTCGATCACGCCAACGGAGTAGTCCGCCACGTCCTCGTCGATGGCGGCAGCGACGTCACTGGCGGGGTCGGTCCCGAGCGTCGACGGGTCTGCTGGGGTCGGCCCGGCGATGGCGTCGAAGACGCGGGCCGCCGACCGCACGTCCCGCGCGAGGGGGCCGACGTGGTCCAGTGACGGCGCGAGGTCCGCGAAGCCGAACCGCGGAACGGCCCTGTGGGTTGGTTTCAGCCCGACCACGCCACAGAACGACGCCGGGATGCGGACGCTCCCGCCCGTGTCGCTGCCCAGAGCGACGTCGACGTGACCCGCGGCGACTGCGGCGCCGCTCCCGGCCGAGGACCCGCCCGGCACCCGTCCCGGCGCCGCGGGGTTGTCGACCGGGCCGTGTGCACACGTCTCCCCGGTCGTGAAGTACGCGAACTCGTCCATGTTGGTCGTCCCGACGACGCTGGCCCCGCCGTCGAGGAGTCGCTCGACGACCGTGGCGCTGTACGGTGGCTCGAACGACACCGCCGCGGAGCCACAGGTCATCTCGACGCCGGCGACGGCGAAGTTGTCCTTCACCGCCACGTCGAGGTCGGAGAGCGGTCCGTCGCCGTCGCCCAGGTCGAACCGGTACAGGAACGCGTCGTGGTCGTCCTCGCCCGGTCGGACGTTCCGCGCCCGGTCGCTCTCTGGCGTCTCGGCGGGCACGCCCGACACCTGTCCCCGAATCGTCTCCACCTGGTCGACGAAGCCCGCGACCGCCTCGTCGTCGACGGACACGCCGAATTCCTCCGCGATCCGTTCGATAGCACTCGCCGTCTGGTCCGATCTCCCGTCCATGGTACTCGGTAACAGGCGACGGGCAATAAAGCCCGGATCGGTGGTTCGGCCTGCCGGTTCGCCGTCGACTCGTGTCTCGTCATACGGATTAGTTTCACTGTTTACCGGTGAGCACCAGTACGGGGCCGGTGCTCACCGGTAATAGACGAAACGAAACCGTATCAGTCGTCGGCCGCGACCGGTTCGCCGTGCGTTATCTCCGTGCCGAGGACGTCGAGGAACTGAGCGATCCACTCGGGATGGTCGGGCCAGGCCTGGGCAGTGACGAGGTTGCCGTCGGTCACGACGCGGTCCTCCCAGTTACCGCCGGCGGCCTCGACGTCGTACTTCAGGGCCGGGTAGGCGGTGCAGTCGTACCCCTCGGCGACGCCCGCCGCCGCCAGGATCTGCGCTCCGTGACAGATGCAGGCGACCGGCTTGTCGGCCTCGAAGAAGTGCTGGACCGCCTCGATGACCGGGTCGTGGCTCCGGAGGTACTCCGGGGCGCGGCCGCCCGGAATCACCAGGGCGTCGTAGTCGCTGGGGTCCGTCTCGGCCATCGTCGTGTTCAGTTCGAAGTCGTGACCCCGCGTCTCGAGGTACGTCTGGTCGCCCCGGAAGTCGTGGACGGCCGTCTTGACCGTGTCGCCGGCCTCCTTCTCCGGGCAGACGGCGTGGACCTCGTGACCAACCGCCTGCAGGGCCTGGAACGGTACCATCATCTCGTAGTCCTCGACGAAGTCGCCGGACAGCATCAGGATGCGTTTGCCTGTCATGGGTGAACCTCACACGGGACTTCGGTCGCACCCGTTATAAGTGTCGACCCAAACACCGCCCCGAAATCACAAGTTTCTTATTTGTCTGACCAGTCAGTCAAATTAGTGCCACCCGACGATTCGGACGCCACGGCCGACGACGACCCCGTTCACGAGGCGATCATGAGGGCTACCGCGGCGGCCCTGGGCGAACACGGGTTCGCCGACCTGACGACCCGGGCCGTCGCAGACCGGGTCGACGTCTCGAAGTCCACGCTGCACTACCGCTACGACACGAAGGAGGGACTACTCGCCGCCTTCCTGGAGTACAACACCGCGGCGAACGCGGCACGCTTCGAAGCGTACCGCGGGGACCCCCCACTCGACCGCCTCGTCGGGATTCTCGACGACAACCTCCGGGCCATCGAGGACCCTGCAATCGAGGGACTGCTCCCCGCCTACATCGAGATTCACGCACGCGCGGCCCACTCGGAGGCGTTCCGCGAGCCGATCTTGGAGGGCGAACGGCATTATCGCAGGGAACTGGTCGACGTGATCGAAGACGGGGTCGCCGAGGGTGTCTTCAGCGATGTCGACCCCGAGGCGACGGCAATGCTGTTGCTCGCCGTTCCCGACAGTGCGGGACTCACCCAGCACACCCTCGGCGACGATGCGGTCGTCGAGCGCCTGCGAACCGCGCTGAACGAACTCGTCTTCGAGTCACTGCTCGCGGCGGACGCGGACGTGGAGCGGGGTGAACTGCTGTGACGGACCCCCTCGCCGTCGCCATCGTCCTCGGCGGGTTCGCGGTGGGCCTCGGACTCCTGGAGGGCTGGGAGTGGATCGCACCGCGCGTACACGCCGTCACCGGCCGTACCCTGCCCGACGACGAGACGGGTACGCTGTCGAGCGACCTCTCGAAGTGGGTCGTCACCCTACTGCTCGTGGGGTACGTCCTCGTCGTCGAGGGGAAGGGGCTCGGATCGCTCGGATTCCGGTACCCCTCCCACCTGTTCTTCTACGAGCCCTACGGCGGGCCGCTGGCGCTCGCGGGCTGGTGGGTCGGCGGCGTGGCCGGGACCTGGCTCCTCACCCTCCTCGCTTACGCCGTTTACAGCTACCTCGACCTCCCGACGCTTGAGTCGTTCGCGAGTAAACAGGCCACGCGGTCGAACCGCGCCCGCCTGTTCACCGCCGTCACGGCGGGCGTCACGGAGTCCGTTCTGTTCCAGGCGTACCCCATCGAGCGAATCGCCGCGCTGTCGGGGAGCCTCGTACTCGCCGCCGTAGTCTCCTGGCTCCTGTTTACCGGCCTCCACTACGGCGAGACGTTCTCGGCCGTCGAGACGCTGTACATCGGCGTCCCTGCGTTCACGATGACGGTGCTGTACGTGGCGACGGGGAGTATCTACGTCGTCGTCCTCGCACACGCGAGCGTGGACGCGCTGAGTTTGCTGGGGGACGAGGACGTACGGGACGAAGGAGAGGTGGGGCCAGGCGAGTCCGTCGAGGAGTCCGAAGTGGCTCAGTCCTGACAGCAGCCGCCCGCTTCCTCGCCGAAGTCCACTGCCAGCGGCCCGGAGATGGCCTCGTTGACCGCTTCCAGCTTGGCGTCGAGTTCCTGCTGGGCCTCCACGTAGTCGGCCATCACGGGAATCTCGTGGAGTTCCTCCTGGGCGTCCTGGAGTTCTTTGAGGTCCTCCTGGCCCGCCTCGCCGGTCTGGCGGAGCATCATGAACTCCTGGCGTTGCTGCTCGAAGCGTTCGATCTCTCGCTGGGCCTCCTCGCTGTCCTCGACGGCGGCCTTGGCCGCCTCGAATCGCTCGTATGCCGGCAGGTCGGCGATGGCCTCGCCGAGTTCGCGTCCCAGGTCCTCGACGCTGCGTCGTTCGATGCTCATACCCACACGTGAGGACGCCCACCGTTTCAACACTTCGTTCCGGACCGCGAGATTCGCCGGGACTTCGTTCCGAGTCCTCTGGGACACAGTCGGTCCAAACGTTAATATCCCCCCAGTAGAGTTAGTCGAAGCATAATGCCGGGCACGAGGGCGTCGGTGCTGATCGTCGACGACGACCCTATCGTCGTCGACCGGTTCGCATCGTGGGTGGACGACGAGTACGAGGTCCTGACGGCCCTGGACGGGGAGACGGCCGTCGGGGTCGCCGACGACGCCGACGTGGTACTACTGGATCGCAGACTTCCGGACATCGCCGGCGATGAGGTCGCGTCTCGAATCTTCGACTCCGAGTCCCGTCCGGTCGTCGCGATGGTCAGCGGCGTCGAACCGGACACGGACATCGTCGACCTCCAGTGTGACGACTACCTCCTAAAGCCAGTGACGGAACACGACGTCCGCGACGCCGTCGACAGACTCTCCCGCCGGGCGCAGTACGGCGACGTCCTCAGGGAGTACACCACCCTCGCGGCCAAACGGGCGGCCATCGAGTCCTCCCAGCCGATGGACGAACTGGTGGCGGACCCGGAGTACGACGAACTCTGTCGACGCTGCGAGGCGACCCGCCGGGAACTTGACGGCATCGTCCAGGGGTTCGAGGCCGCCGACTTCGAGACGGCGTTCAAGGCGCCGGAGTTCAACGCGAACTGAGCCGAAAGCGCCGACGTTTTACCGGCGCGACCGCAAAAACGGTGCAATGAGTCAGGACTCGGAGTTCTCCCCGGGCGACCTCCGGAACACGGGGATGAACCTGAAACACGACCGCGAGTGGGACTACGAACTGGATCGCATCGTCGAGGCGGTCGACGAACGGGACGCCGAGACGGTCGGCCTCCAGTTCCCCGAGGGTCTCAAACGCCGCGGTCCGCGCGTCGCGGACGACCTCCGGACCCTCCTGCCCGACGGCGTTCGCGTGCTCATCTCCGGGCAGCCCTGCTACGGCGCCTGCGACCTCGACACCTACCTCATGCGACGGACGGACGTGTTCGTCCACTTCGGCCACTCGCCGATGAAGGAGTCCGAGAAGATCATCTACGTCCCGCTATTCTCGAACGTCGAGGTCGAACCCATCGTCGACCGCGCCATCGACGAGGAACTCGACGGCGGCGACGTCGGCCTCGTGACGACCGCACAGCACATGAACCGCTTCGAGGAGATGCGCGAGCAACTCGAGGACGAGGGCTTTACCGTGCACACCCGGCGTGGCGACGAGCGCCTGACCCACGAGGGGCAGGTGCTTGGCTGTAACTACGCCTCCGCGGACATCGACGCCGATCAGGTGCTGTACGTCGGCGGCGGGAAGTTCCACCCGCTGGGACTGGCGATGGAACACCGCGAGAAACACGTCGTCATC
>CAZIVN010000064.1:0-10586 GCA_964542685.1 uncultured Halobacteriales archaeon | reverse complement strand
ACGCCCCGCTCCGAGGTGTGTGTAAATAGTTTCGACGACTCCTATAGAGCCTGCAGCGGCCATGATTTTGCGACGAACGAACGTGAGGAGCAAATCACGTCTGCAAAGGCTCGAACCACGTGAGACGAGCGTGATCGAGGCTCGCAGTCGGGTTCGAATCCTGGCAGCGCCTTTTCGCTGGCGAGGTCATCCGGTAGGTGCCGCGCTTGTGTGAAGCAGATGGGTCTCAACTATCGGGACCGATTCCTTCGGGTACCGTACCGATACGTCAGGTTCCGTAGCACCTCGGGTGCGCCCGCCGGCGGACCGGTACTCGAAGCGGACGTCAGTTCCGTCAGTCGCACGAAAGTCGAGTGCCCCATCCCCCCAGAGGCGGGGCACGCTCCGTTCCCCCCTTCGACGGGCCCCACCCCGTCTCTCCGGAACCTGTCGGGCGCCGGGCGCTGCCGACTCGAAATCCCCCTCTGGCCCCCCGGAAGCTCCCCCCTGAGGTGGATCGGGCTTCCCTGAAACCTCCGACCCCCTCAATTGTCGGTAATAACCACATTACAATGAGCTTCGCACCTGCATGTGTCACCCCCGATCACCGGGACTGCCAGGTGCCGAACACCTTCCGCTGGGCGGCCCGCAGGTGTTGGGCGAACGTCTGCCGGGCGACACCGAGACGCTCGGCGACCTCCGTCGCGTTCGCCCGGCGTGGCTGTTCGAAGTAGCCCGCGTGGTAGGCGTGGCGCACCGCCATGCGCTGTTTGTCGGTCAGGTCGTCGAACGGGTCGTCGGCGGTCGTGTTGTCCCCCCGGTCGGTCCAGATTGTCGACACCACCGCGTCGTCGAACGCCGAGGTCAGTGCCCTCGAGAGACCCGACACGACGCCGTCGTCGGCGGCGTACACCGAGACGGTCGCCTCCTCGTCGGCGACGACCGTCCGCTCGAACCGGGCGCCGTGGTCGACGAGGACCTCCTCCGGCGTCGGCGCCGTCGCCACGAACTCCGCGTCGGCGGCCGACCCGTCCTCGTACGTCGACAGCGACGCCGTCGCGTCGACGGCAGCGTCGAGAGCGTCGTCGTCGACGCCCTCGACGGACGCGAGGTACAGGACGGTGCCGTCGTCGCGCGGGACCGCGGACGGAACCGCGAGGCGGGCCTCCGCCGGGAGTCGCTCGGCGAGTGCGACGAGCGGTGCCGCGGGGTCCTCGACCTGCACCTCGACGCGAACCGGACGGTCCGACAGCAGCGACCGCTTGCGTTCAAGCGATCGGAGCGCGTACCCGATCGACTCGGCGTACTCCTCGACGACGTCGGCCTCGGCGTCACCGACGGGGTCGCCGGCGACGTAGACGGCGAGGACGCCGAACGCGACGTCGTCGTAGCGGATCGGCGCCGCGACGACGCTCTCGAACCCGTGGTCGCCCGCGAGGTGTCGCCACGGGGGCGGGCCGTCGCCGGGCCCGGCCGCCTCCCCTTCGCCGTCCGTGACCGGTGAGACGATGACCGGAGAGTCCCGGTTGAGTGCCCGCGTGGCCGGTTCGGAGCGGTCAATGCCGCCCTCGAAGAGGTCGTCGAGGTACGCCTCGCGACCGGCGGCGGCCCGCGGCACCGGTCCGTCACGGTCGCTCCCGGTCCCGATCCAGGCCAGGGCGTATCCTCCGTCGGTCAGTTGGCGGCAGAACTGCTGGCAGAACTCCCTCGCGCCCGTCGCCTCTGTGAGCGAGTCCAGTACCGCGTTCTTGCTGCGGCGTTCCCGTTCCAGGGCTCGTTCCGATCGGTAGGTCCGGACGGCGTTTCGAACACGACTCGCGAGCAGTTCCCCCTCGTCGTCGTGGCCCTTCCGGATGTAGTCGGTCACACCGCGCCCGATGGCGTCGCTGGCGACCGACTCGTTGCCTTGCCCGGTGACGAGGACGAACGGCCGCCGCGGATCGGCCTCGCGGACGGTCTCGAGCACTGCGAACCCCGTGTCGTTCTCCAGGCGGTAGTCACAGACGACGCAGTCGGGGTCCAGGTCGGCGAATCGCTCGCGGGCACCGGCAACGGTGTGGGCGGTTTCGACCGAGAACCCCTCGCCGCGGCGTTCGAGCAGTCGCTTCGTCGCCCATGCCCAGCCCTCGTCGTCGTCGACGAGGAGGACGACCACGGCGTCCATCGCGGCCCGCGTCTCCCGGGTCCGGTTTGGCATCGTCGGTCCGTTCGATCGGTTACATGTTGATTGAGATACCTGCATACGTCAAACTAGGGGTTCGGCGGGGGAAGGGTCGTCCGGGCGCCGCTCTCCGGCGTCGGGGACCACGCGAGACGTTCCCCGACACACAAGCTTATTATCGGTCCGCAAAAGGCCACACCCGATGAACGCCACGACCGCCCTGGTGTTGCTGGTCGGTGACGGGGAGTGGTCCGACCGCGCCGCTGCGGCCCTCTCGACGGCACCCGACGTCTCGACGGTCCGGGCGACGACGCCCGACGCGACGCGGGCGGTCCTCGACGAGCGACCGGTGGACTGCGTCGTCGTGACGGCCCCCTCGCACGGCTCGGACGGCGTCGTTCCGCCGGGGGTGCGCACGGCGACCCCGACGGCGCCGATCGTCCTCGCGCCCGAGGAGAGCGACGAACGACTCGCCGCCCGCGCGGTCGGGGCCGGCGTCGCGGACTACGTTCCCCCGGGCGACCGTGAGGAGTTACCGGCCCGCGTGCGGCAGGCGATCGAGAGCGGCGGGGGTCGGCCCGCATCGAGCGACCCGGCCCCCGAGAGTCCCGTCGCCGACGGGTCGGGGCCAGAGGACAGCGTGGACCCTCAGTCGGCGACGAGGGATCGGGAGAAACTGTTCGACGCGCTCCCCGCCGCGTTTCCGGACTCGGTGTACGTGTACGACCGCGACGGCGAGTACCTCGACGCGATGCTGGGCTGGCGTCAGAAGCCGCTCACCTCGCGGGCGGACCTGATCGGACGGACGGTCGACGACGTGTTTCCCGCGGAGACGGCGAGACGACTCCGCGAGGCCATCGAGACCACCCTGGCGTCGAACGCGCTGAAGACAGTCGAGTACCCGCTGTCGTCCGACGGCGAGACGCACTGGTTCGAGGGGACACTGACCCCCGTCGAGGGCGAGTACCGTGGCCGTCCGGCGGTGTTGCTCACGGCCCGCGACGTCACCGAGCGCAAGCGCTACGAGCGTCGTATCGAGAGCCAGAACCGGCGCCTGGAACGTCTCGCCTCCGTCATCTCGCACGACCTCAAGACGCCCGTCGCGGCGGCGAGCAAACTCCTGGCACTGTTGCGGGCCGACCTGGCCGACGACACGTCGGGCGACGTCGACCGTGCGCTCGACGAACTGTCGACCATCGTCGACCGCCTCGACCGGTTCGCGGACACGCTCCCGACCCTCGCCGCCGAGAGCATCGACGCCGAGGAGACCGCCGACTGTGACCTGGCCCAGGTCGCACGGCGTGCCTGGGCCGCCGTCGACACCGGCGACCTGACGCTGTCCGTCGACGACCTGCCGACGGTAGCCGGCGATCCGAACCGCCTCGGACAGGCCTTCCAGAACCTCTTCGAGAACGTCGTCGATCACGCCACCGGCGACGGGGTCGCTCCGGCGGCGGCGGCGACGACGGTCACCGTCGCATCGCTGTCGGACGCCGAGGGGTTCTACGTCGCCGACGACGGGCCCGGCGTCGACCCGGACGACGACCTGTTCGGGTTCGGCGTCGGCGACGGGTCGGGGATGGGACTGGCCATCGTCCGGACGGTCGTCGAGGCCCACGGCTGGACAGTCACCGTTACCCGGAGCGACGACGGCGGCGCACGGTTCGAGGTCGGCACTGCGGTACCGTTCCCGTCGCGGTTCGAGTAGTCGGACGGCGAGCGTCTAGTCCGTATCCGAGAGCGCCGCTGCCGCGTCCGCGACCCACTCGCGGTGGCGGTCCGCCACGGTCGTCGGAGCGTCCGAGAGGGCGTCCCGCGCCCGACGCTGCCACGTCCGGACCGCATCGTCGTCGTCGGCGTCGCCCGCGAACTCGACGAGTGACTCCAGCGTGTGCAACGCCTCGTCGACCGCCCCGGCAGTCTCGAACGACGACACCGCCGCAGCCAGGTGGTCGCGGGCGTCACCCTCGTCGCCGGTCGCGGCGGCGACCTTCCCCCGGAGACGTCGGCACCGTCCCCGCTCGAAGGGCGCCTCGACGCCCTCGATGCGCTCGGCCGCCGCCGCGACCCGGTTGCGGGCCGTCTCGGGGTCCTCGCGCTCCAGTGCCAGTTTCGCACGTTCGAGGTGACAACTCGCGGCCTCCGTCTCCCTGTTGCCCTCCCTCGCGATCGCCAGTGCGCGGTCGAGGTCCTCGGCGGCCGCCTCGTGGGCCCCCTCCTCGCGAGCGATCGAGCCCCGGATCCGGAGGGCCAACCCCTCGCCGGCGCGGTCGCCGATGTCGCGATTGATCGCGAGGCTCTCCTCGGCACGGTCGCGTGCGGTCTCGAGGTCGCCGTCCACTCTGCACACCTCTGCGACGTTCCCCAGGGTCAGTGCTTCGCCTCTGCGATCGCCGATCTCCCGCTTGAGCTCGAGGCTACGCTCGTACTGCTCCCGGGCGCGCTCGAAGTCGCCGCGGTAGTCGGCGACCACGCCGAGGTTCGTGTGACACTTCGCGGCGCCGCCCGGGTCGCCGACCGCCTCGTAGACCGCGAGGCTCTGCTCCTGGCGTGCCCGCGACCGTTCGTAGTTGCCCACGGCCCGGTGCACGATACCGAGGCTCATCAGGCTGGTCGCCACTCCGTGGCGGTCGCCGATCTCGCGTTTGACCCGCAGGCTCTCCTCGTACCGCTCCCGCGCCCGGTCGTACGTCCCCCGCTGGAACGCCACGTTGCCGAGGTTGTTCAGTGCCATCGCCTCGCCGGCCCGGTCCCCAACGGCCCGGTAGTTCGACAGTCCCTCCTCGAACCACTCCCGGGCAGTGTCGAACTCGCCGCGAGCGTGGGCGACCGCGCCGAGGTCGTGGTGGACGTCCGCGAGGAGGGCGTCGTCGAGGTCCGCCGCCAGTTCTCGTGCCGCCGTCAGGTGGTCACGTGCCCGGTCGTACTCGCCCTGTTGACGGGCGGTGCTCCCGAGTTTGACGAGTCCCTCGGTGCGGGCCCGGGCGTCGTCGTGGTGCCGACCGAGTGCACGGAGTTGCTCTGCCGCCGCCTCTCCACGGTCCAGATCGCCCTGCGCGATGCGGGCCGCCGACAGATTCCGACGGAGTCGCCGCCGTGTGTCGACGTCGACGGTCGCGTCGGCGGCCGCGGCCGCGACCAGACCCCGTCGCGCCGCGGCTCGGGCGGCGTCGACGGCGCCGGTCGTCTCCTGGTGGTCCGCGAGCGTCGCACACGCCCTGGCGACGGCCGCCTCGTCGTCGCGCTCCCTCGCCAGTGCCAGTGCGCGCTCGTACCGGTCGACGGCCTCCTCGACTGCGTAGGTGTCGGCGGCGTCGTCGCCGGCACGGAGGTACCACTCGAACGCTCGTTCCAGGTCCCTCGCGCGGTCGTAGTGGTGTGCCACCCGGGCCGCGAGCGCGACGTCGCGTCCCTCCACGCGGTCCGCGAGGCTCGTCGCGACGTCGCCGTGCAGGTCCCGCCGGGTCGCCTTCGGCAGCAGGTCGTAGGCGGCGTCCCGGAGCAGTGCGTGGTCGAACACGTACTCGCGGTCGTCGGGCAACGTCGACTCTCCCCGTCGTCTGACCAGCCCCCCGTCGGCCAGTCGCGTGACGGAGTCGTCGACCGCGCCGTCGACGACGTCGTCGAGGACGCCGGTCCAGAACCGGACGCCGAACGTGCTCGCGGTCTTCAACGTCTCCCGGTCGGTCGGTGGGAGGGCGTCGATCCGGCCGACCAGCAGTCCCGCCAGGCGCTCGGGCACCGCCTCGGCGTCCCCGTCGGCTTCCGGGACGTCGACGGTCTCGCCGTCGCGATCCAGGCGGTCGGTCGCGCGGAGGTACCGGCACAGTTCGGCGACGAAGTACGGGTTCCCGCCGGCCGACTCACGGAGGAACGCGACGAGGCCGTCCGTCGGCGTCGCCGTCAGGTGTTCACGCGCCAGGCGCCGGCACTCCTCGTCGCCGAACGGGTCCAGTGCGACCGTCTCGAACCCCTCCGGCACCGTTCCGCCCGGTCGGACCGTCGCGACGACGGTCACCGGGACGTCCGCGAGGGTCTCGGACAGCGTCGCACAGAGACGGCGGGTCCGCTCGCTGGCCCACTGCAGGTCCTCGCAGTGGACGACCAGTGGGCCGTCGTCGGCGACCGCGCGGAACCACGTCGCCCAGGCCTCGCGGGCCTCCTCGGCGAACCGCTCGGGCGGCAGCTCGTCGACGGCCGTCGTGGAGACGTCGAGCCCGACCGACACGGCCAGCAACGCCCCGACGGTCCCCCGACGTGCCTCCTCGTCGATCGCAGCCACGTCCTCCCGGACCGTCTCCACGACCCGGGCTCCGGCGTTCGGGTCGCTGCGACTCGTTCCCGCCCGCGAGAGCACGACGTCGCCGAACGGGGCCAGCGGTGCGTCGCCGTGTCGCCGACACTGGCCGACGGCCAGTCGCGACTCGCGCACGTCGATGCGGTTCCGGACCGCCGCACAGAGGCGCGTCTTCCCGATACCCGCCTCGCCGGTCACCGCGACGAACGCCGGTGACTCGGCCCGGTGGGCCGCGAGGAGGCGGTCCAGGGAGGCCTCCCTCGCGACGAGCGGGGTCTCCGGGCTACCGTCGGCCGGGCGGGGGGTCCGCTCGCCCGTCGCGGCGAACGCTTCGACCGGCTCGGCGACGCCCTCGACCGCAACCGGGTCGCGCTCGTCGTACCGGACCCGGTCGTCGCTCCTGGTGTGGACTCTCTCGGAGACGACCACCTCGCCGCCGTCGGCGGCCGCTTCGAGGCGCTTTGCCACGTTGACCGCGGCGCCGGTGACCGTGTAGTCGCCGTCGCCGATCCGACTCCACAGGACCTCGCCGGCGTTGACGCCGACCGAGACCGACAGGTCACGGTCCCGGTCCGCGACGACGTCGCGGATTTCGAGGCCGGCACGCACCGCCCGCACGGGATCGTCCTCGTGGGCGTCCGGGGCACCGAACACGCCCATGACCGCGTCGCCGAGGTACTTGTCGACGTAGCCGCCGTACGCCTCGACGACCGCTCCCAGGTCCGCGAGCAGCGAGTCCATCGTCCGCTCGACGGTTTCGGGGTCGCTGTCGGCCGCCATCGCGGTGAACCCGGAGACGTCCGCGAACAACACGCACAGCGAGCGCCGCTCCCTGTCGGCCGTCGGCCCCGACCCGGGACCGAGGCCGCTCCCACAGGACCCACAGTACCGGATGCCGGCGTCGCTGGGCCACTCCGACCCACAGTACGGGCAGGTGATGGTGTCCTCGGACATGGTGGGGCCTGGTAGGCTTGACCGAGAATTGTAGGAACAAAAATATATCGGCGCCTGCACCGCGCGGCACACGAGCGGGTGGTACCGACCGATTATACGCCCTTAGTCGATGTTAGGACTGCCCAAGCGTATGCAGTAAAGCCTCTTACGGAGCGAGTCCGGATGAGTGGTAAATGGTAACGACTCACACGTCTGGCGAGGGGCTGGGGGACCCGACCGAGGACCGTTCGAACTGTGGCGTCGGCGTCGTGATGGACCTGGGCGGCGAGGGCGGCCACGACGTCGTCGCGGACGGCGTCGAACTCCTGGAGAACCTGGAACATCGCGGGACGACGGGCGCCGAGGAGAACACGGGCGACGGCGCAGGTATCACGCTGGAGATTCCACACGAGTTCTTCGTGGAGGAGGTCGACGCGGCCCTCGGCGCGCCCGGCGAGTACGCCGTCGGGACCCTGTTCCTCCCCGGGGACGACCCCGAGGCCGCGACGTCGCTGAAGCAGTTCGTCGAACACCGGTTCGCCGAGGAGGGCATCGAGACGCTGGCGTGGCGGTCGGTCCCGCGTGGGGACGCGGACCTGGGCGAGACGGCCCTCGAGTCCGAACCCGAAATCGCACAGGTGTTCGTCGCCTCGCAGGACGGCCTGACGGGCGACGCCCTGCGCAGACGACTCTACGTCGCGCGCCGCGTCGTCGAGAACGCCGTCGAGGACGAACGGCCGCCGGGCCACGAACGGTTCTACGTCGTGAGTCTCGACCCCGACGTCGTCGTCTACAAGGGGCTCCTGCTGGGGACCCAGCTCGCCGACTTCTTCCCGGACCTGCGCGACGAGCGCGTCCGGTCGACGTTCGTGATGGTCCACGCCCGGTTCTCGACGAACACGCTCGGCGCGTGGCACCTGGCCCACCCGTACCGCCGGATCGTCCACAACGGCGAGTTCAACACCATCCAGGGCAACGTCAACTGGATGCGGGCCCGGGAGACGGACCTCGAATCGGACACCTTCGGCGAGGACGTCGACGAACTCACGCCCGTCGTCGACGACCCGGACCAGTCCGACACGGCGAGCGTCGACAACGTCCTCGAGTTGCTGTTGCTGGACGGCCGCGAGTTGCCCCACGCCCTGCGGACGCTCGTCCCGGAGGCCTGGCGCGACGAGGCAAACCGGATTCCCGAGGACCGCCAGGCGTGGTACGACTACCACGCGTCGGTCGTCGAACCGTGGGACGGACCGGCGCTGGTGGCCGCCACTGACGGCGACCGTGTCGGCGCCGTCCTGGACCGCAACGGCCTGCGGCCCTGCCGCTACGACGTCCTGGAGGACGACACGCTGGTGATGGCAAGCGAGGCCGGCGCCCTGGAGACGGACCCGAGCGAGATCCGGGACCGCGGCCGCCTCCAACCCGGCGAACTGTTCCTCGCCGACCCCGAGGCGGGCCGGATCGTCCCCGACGACGAGATATTCGACGACCTGACCGACCCGAAGTACGCCGAGTGGGTCGCCGAGGAACAGGTGGCGATGGACGGCCTGGCCCCCGAGTCGGCGTCGTCATCGCCGTCGCTGTCCGGAGACCTCCGGTCGTGGCAGGCCCTGTACGGGTACACGCACGACGAACTCGAGAACCTCGTCGAACCGATGGCCGAGGCCGGCAAGGACCCCGTCGGGTCGATGGGCGACGACACCCCGCTGTCGGTGTTGTCCCGGACGGACCGGCCGCTGTCGAGCTACTTCAAGCAACTGTTCGCGCAGGTGACCAACCCGCCACTGGACTACATCCGCGAGGAACTGGTCACCAGTCTGGAGTCGAGACTGGGCCACCAGCGGAACCTCCTGGACGAGTCGCCGGCCCACGCCAGGCAACTCGTCCTCGACTCGCCGATTCTCGACGACGAGGAGACGGCGGCGATCAAGGACCTCGACGGTGCCGAGACCGGACTCTCCTCGGCCGTCCTGGATCTGACCTACGACCGGGACGTCCACGACCTGGAGAGCGCCGTCGAAGCGCTCCGTGACCGGGTGAACGAGGCCGCGGCGACGCACGACGTGGTCGTCCTCTCGGACCGCCGTGCGGGTCCCGAGCGGGTTCCGATCCCGAGTCTGCTCGCGGTCGGGGCCGTCCACCACCACCTCGTCCGCAGCGGCCGGCGCAACCACGTCGGCCTCGTCGTCGAGGCGGGCGATATCAGAACGGTCCACCAGGTCGCGACGCTGATCGGGTACGGCGCCGGCGCGGTCACTCCCTCCCTCGCCTACCGGACCATCGAGGACCTCGTGGCCGGCCCGGACGGTCCCGACCCCACGACGGCGGTCGACGCTTACGTCGGCGCCCTGGAGGACGGACTGCTGAAGACCATGTCGAAGATGGGCATCTCCACGGTGGCGTCCTACCAGGGGGCGCAGATCTTCGAGGCGGTCGGCCTCTCGACGGACCTCGTCGACGAGTACTTCGAGGGGACCGAGAACCGGACCGACGGGATCGGCCTCGCGGAGATCGAGGCCGACCTCCTCGACCGCCACGCCGTCGCGTTCGGCGACGACCCGGAGATCGACCGCGTCGGGGAGTACCAGTACCGGTCGAACGGCGAACACCACGACTGGAACCCGAAGACCGTCGGCACGCTCCAGGAGGCCGTCCGCGAGGCCGACTACGAGGCCTACCGCGAGTTCGCCGACCTGGCAAACGGCGCGAACGCCGGGCCGCACACGCTGCGGGGCATGCTCGCGTTCGACGACGACCGCGAGTCGATTCCGGTCGAGGCGGTCGAACCCGTCGACGCCATCGTCGAACGGTTCGAGACCGCCGCGATGTCGCTCGGGTCGCTGTCGCCGGAGATGCACGAGAACAACGCCGTGGCGATGAACCGCCTCGGCGGGACCGCCAACACCGGGGAAGGCGGCGAACCGCCCGAGCGCTTCGGCACGGAACGCGAGTGCGCGACGAAACAGGTCGCCTCGGGGCGCTTCGGCGTCACCGCGGAGTACCTCGCGGCCGCCGACGAACTCCAGATCAAGATGGCACAGGGGTCGAAACCCGGAGAGGGCGGCCACCTTCCCGGCGGGAAGGTCAACGAGATGATCGCGAGCGTTCGCCACGCCACGCCCGGCGTCGGCCTCATCTCCCCGGCGCCACAGCACGACATCTACTCCATCGAGGACCTGAAACAGCTGATCCATGATCTGCGGGCCGCGAACCCCG
>CAZIVN010000063.1:0-10717 GCA_964542685.1 uncultured Halobacteriales archaeon | reverse complement strand
CTCCACCGACTCGTCGACACGACCGACGACGGGGACGCGTTCGTGACCCAGGGCGACGCCAACGAACGCACGGACCAGGCGACCGGCGACCCGCCGGTCCCGCCGGGCGACGTCTACGGGACGGTTCCCACCGTCGCCGGACAGCCGCTCGTCGTCCCGTACGTCGGGGTCGTCCTGACGAACCCGGTGTTCGGTATCGGACTGTGGGGGCTGCTCGGGCTCTCGCTGCTGTACACGACGACGGGGGGCACGGCCGTCCGCGAGACGGTCGCGTCGGTGCCGCTCCGGTTTCACATGGTCCTGGTCGCGGTCGTCCTGATGGTCGCGTTCCCGCTCGTCACCGTGGGCGCCGCGGGGACCGTCGAGGCCGAGATCCTCACGACGACGACCGCCCCCGAGGAGCCGGCGTACATCGTCCAGCCGGGCGAGACCGGCCAGCAGACGGTGACCGTCTCGTCGCCGACCCCGTGGAACGTCCACGCGGTCGCTCGCGCGGATGGCGACCTCCGGGTCACCGGCGTCGAGACGCAGTCGGACGGCAGCCAGCAGGTCACCCTCGAGAACGAGCCCTCGGACACGCCGGGCACCCAGCGGGCGACGGTCACGGTCTACTCGTATCCGGCGATTCTGCCGCGGTCCGTGGTCACGTCCCTGGCGGCGATTCACCCCGCGCTGGCAGGGTTCGCCACGTCGCTACCCGTCGCGGGGTCGCTGTTGCTCGCGGCACTGCTCACGACGGACCCCCGGTACCCGCTCCGGGCAAGCAAGCGGGTGATCCGCAGCCGACGGCGGACCCGAAGACCCAACAGGTCTCGGTTGGACTGATCCCACAATGACGACACCATCACACCGGCGACACCGCAGGACGACTGCGGTGGGACCGCTCGCCACCCACGCAGGGGGTGGTCCGTGATGGAGTCCTACTCGTGGCTCCGGTTCAAACACACCATCGCGACGAACACCGGGGAGATCCTCGCGGTCTGTCTGGCGCTGTTTTTCCTGAGTGGAACGGTCTTCCTCACGGGCTTTCTCGGTGCGCCGATCGACGCGAGTCCGTTCGCGTCGTCGCCCGACCAGCAATCGTCCCTGCACGCCGCCAGCGTCGAACAGCACGCTTCGGTCAACGTGACCGAGGACACCACCGCCTACCCGGCGGGGCACACGATACGGAACGCGTCGGTCTACCCCGGGCAGAACGCGACCGATCCGACGGTCGTCTCCCGGGTGCGCGCCGACAACGCCCGTGTCGAACGCCTCGCGCTCACGCTGACCTACAGCGCGACGGACGAACCCGACGGGAACGAGCCGTTCTACGAGAACGAGACGGTCCTGGCAGCGGTCGAACCGGGTGGCTCGTCGGCGACGGTCAACGCGACGGTCCCGGTCGGTGACGTCCTCGCCCGGAAGGCACAGCTGGAGGAGGAGTTCGGGCAGGGGGTCAGCGTCTCCGTGACCGTCGCGACGACGGCCACGTACCAGTACGAGACGCCGGAGGGGACCGTCGTGACGCAGTCACAGACTGTCAGTGGTCCGGTCGAATCGCTCGGGACCCACTACCGGTTCCCGAGCGGAACCGAGAGCGCACGACACCGCACCGGTGCCGTTCAGAACGCGGGCGGGAGTGGCGCCTCGCTCGTCAACTGGGTCGCCATCCTCGTCGGCCTGTCGGCGCTCTTCCTGGGGGTCGCGACGGTCGGTGCGACGAGGTCCGTCGACTCGTCTGCGGTAGCCAGTGAACTACAGTGGCTCCGATTCCGCGAGTGGGTGACGGAAGTCGAGTCGTACACGCCGCGGGGCAACGTCAACACGGTCGAGGTGACCCGCCTGAACGACCTCGTGAACCTGGCGATCGACACGAACCGGCGCGTCCTCTACCACCGGTCCGTGGACGAGTACATCGTCGTCGAGGACGACGTCATGTACAAGTTCTCGCCGGACACGGAGGGTGGCTCCGGGAACACTGAGCTGTTCGGGCTGCGAGAGGAGAACCTGGACACGACGGAGTTTCCCAACCCCGACGGGTTCGCCGCCGGAGACGATACGGACGTGTCCGACACGCAACAGGTGGGTGAGTGATCCGTGCCACGACGCAGGTCCCGCGGCCCGGGGTCGTCCGGTGTGAGCCGACGAGCCCTGCTCGGCACCCTCGCGACGGGTGTCGCCGGCCTCGGGATCGGCAGTAGCGTCCTGCGGTCGTCGTCGTACACCAGTGGGTCTGCCAGTCGGGACTCGGTCGTGCAGGTCGCGGGCGACACGGACGGCGCACTGCTGGGGTTGCTCGTCGCGGACACGGTGCGACGCAAACAGCAATCGCTGTTGTGTGAGATCACGAACAACGCGGGGCGGACCCTCGCAATCGACGTCTCCCTGGACGACCCGACGCAGGGGACGCTCACGGGACCGAACGGCTCCGGTTCGACGGTCAGTCTCACGCTCGCGGACGGCGGGACCGACTCCGTCGACCTCACCTCGGACGAACAGAACGGAACGGTCGTCCCGTTCTCCATCACCCACTCCGGGACGGACCTGTCGTTCGATATCGGTCGACAGACGACCGTCGAATCGGGCAACAACACCGGAGAGGTGACCATCGACAAGATCAACCAGTTCCGGAAAGATGCCGGCGCCGACGAGTGGACGATCAAGACGCTCGAAGCGTCGAGCACGAACTACGACCTGGACACCGTCGAGTTGACCGTCGAGGAGGACAGCACCGGCGACGTCGTCGCCACGAAGACGTACGACTCCATCAGCGGGACCCAGTTCTCGAAGAAGGGTACGGGAAAGAACCCTGCGATCACGCTCCAACCGGACTCGTCGTCGTACGACGTGCGGCCGAACGACATCTACGTCCTCACTGTCACGGCGACCGACACGGACGGGAACTTCGCCCGGGACACCGAGTCGACGAACTGATCCCGTCGAATCCGAGTCCGGGCTCCGAGTCGTCTCGCAGTGGGACCACGAGGCGGTGTCCGTCTCGTCCGTCCCGCGTCCGACCGTCGGCGGACCTCGACCAGGTGGGGACCGTGACGACGGGTCGTTGGTGATCTATCGGAAACCGACCGGTTCCGAGACAGAATATATTAAGTACGGTGCCGAAAAAATAAGCGTAACACGATGACAAAACTATCGCCACGGGTCGCCGTTCCCCTCGCGGCGCTCGTGGTGACGCTGGTCGTCGCTGTGCCGGGCGGTGCGTTCGGGACCGTCCCGGAACCGTCGGCGGTCGGGACGCCAGCAGCGGCCGACGAGCGCGGGGCCGCCGCGAACACGGCCACTCCCGGCGAGGGACGCGTCGCGGGGGTCGCCGCCGCTGGCGGCCCCAACCTGACGGTGTCGGTCAGTAGCGGCGCGGTGGCAGCCGGCGAACGGATCACCGTAAACCTCAGCCTGGTCAACGGGATGGACGAGACGATGGTGCGGCCGACCATCTACCTGGAACTGCCGTCCACGCGGGACTGCGACGCCGAGTGGCGGCTCGTGAGCCACCAGGACGGCGGCGGCGACTTCTACGAGGAGAAGGGAAGTGCCTACACCTGGCTGTTCGGCAACATCTCGGCCGGCGAGTCGCGCAACCCGACGGCGACGTTCGAACTCTCTCCCCAGACCAGCGTCGGTTCCGACTGTCCGGTGCAGGCGACCGCGTCCGAACGCGTCGCCGAGCCGGACCAGGACCGCGACCGGGAACTCGTCGCTGTGACCGAGGATGGGGCGACGGAGACCTCGACCGCGACGAGTACGTCGACGCAGACGGAGACGGAGACGCAGACCCAGACCCAGACCCAGACTGCAACGGCGACGGCCACTCCAACGCCGACGCCGACTCCCACTCCGACACAGACGCCAACCCAGACGCCGACACCGACGCCAACGCCAACGTCGACTCCCACTTCGACACCGACGCCAACCCAGACGCCGACTCCCACTCCGACACAGACGCCAACCCAGACGCCGACCGAGACGCAGACGCCCAGACCGACGCAGACGCCGACCGAGACGCAGACGCCCAGACCGACGCAGACGCCGACGCGGACTGCGACGCCACCGCCGACCACCGACGCGCCGACGACGCCGACGACCGACCGGACGACGGTGCCATCGACGACGAACGAGGCGACGACGACGGTGTCCACGACCGTCCTGACGACGACCGATCTCGGCACGCCGACGGTGACGGCGACGGCGACGCGACCGCTGGTGACGCCGACGCCGACGGCGACGCCCACGGAGCCACCGATCGAAGATCCGGACCCGTTCAGTTTCGATCAGGTGTTCGGCGGTGCGTCGGTGCTCGCGGTCGGCCTGCTCCTGTGGCGGCGGTTCGTCTGACGCCGTCGTGACTGCACGGCACGCTCTTGCCGTCGCTCGGTCCGAAAGACTGTAACCGTCGCCCACCAATCCGCAGGCGATGCTGGAAGGAGTCAACGTCGCGCTGGGGGTGACGGGATCGATCGCGGCGGTCACGACCGTCGAGTTGGCACACGAACTCCGGCGCCGCGGCGCGTCGGTTCGAGCGGTCGCGACCGAGAGCGCACAGGGGATCGTTCACCCGTGGGCGCTGGAGTTCGCGACCGACCGGTCGCCGGTCACGGAGATCACGGGCGCCGTGGAGCACGTCGAACTGTGCGGGCGGGACGGCTGGGCGGACGTCCTGTTGATCGCCCCGGCGACGGCGAACACGGTCGGCAAGATCGCAGCGGCGATCGACGACACCCCGGTGACGACCTGTGCGACGACCGCGCTGGGGGCGGACGTGCCGGTCGTGATTGCCCCCGCGATGCACGAGCCGATGTACGACCACCCCGGCGTGCTGGCGGCGATCGATCGCGTCGAGTCGTGGGGCGTCTCCTTCGTCGATCCGCGAATCGAGGAGGGCAAGGCGAAGGTCGCGACCGCCGACGCCGTCGCACTCGCGACCGCCCGGGCTGCCGGCGAGCGGCCGCTGTCGGACCGGCACGTGGTCGTCACCGCGGGGGCGACTGCCGAGTCGATCGATCCGGTCCGAACGCTGACCAACCGGGCGTCCGGCCGGACCGGCCGAGCGGTCGCCCGCGCCTGCTACGTCCGGGGGGCGGACGTGACGCTGCTCCACGGCACCGGCGGGAGCGGGTGGCGACCGGCGGGTGACGCCCTGGACGGCCCCGCCGACCCGTACGCGACCGTCGAACGCGTCGAGAGCGCCGTCGAGATGCTGGCGGCGACCCGCGAGGCCGTCGCCGACGCCGACACGCTCGTCTCGACGGCCGCCATCGGCGACTACACGGTCGCCGGGCGCGACGAGAAGATCAGGTCCGGCCAGTCGGAGTTGACTCTCGAACTGTCGCCGACGCCGAAACTGATAGACGAGGTTCGAGACGAGCACCCGGACCTGACGGTCGTCGGCTTCAAGACCGAGACGGGCGGCGGCGACGACGCGATGGTCGAGCAAGCCCGGGCGTTGCGCGACAGGGTCGGGGCGGCGTTCGTCGTCGCCAACGACGCGAGCGTCATGGGTGCGGCGGAGACGCGTGCGCTGCTGGTCGACGACGACGTGGCGACGTTCGAGGGGACGAAGTCCGGGCTCGGCGCGGCCGTCGCCGAGCGCCTCGCTGCCGGCGACTAGTCGGCGCTATCGCCGTCCTCGGCCTGTTCGGCGTCCGCGTCGATCCAGTTCTCGTGGTCCTCGCGGGGCCAGTAGACGCCCGACTCGAAGGTGATGCCCATCTTGCGGGCCGCCCTGGAGATCATGTGGGCGCCCGTCGGTGCGGTGATGTAGAGGAACACGATGCCCACCAGCGAAACCAGCCCTGCACCCCGGGGACCGAAGTGGACGAACCCGGCGAGGAAGATAGAGCCCGCACCCAGCGTTGGCGCCTTGCTGGTGGCGTGCATCCGGTTGTACACGTTGGGGAACCGCAGGAGGCCGATCGTCCCGACGAACAGGAACGTGCTGCCGACGGCGATCAGTGCCGCCGTCACCACCGCGCGTACGATCGCGAGTTCACTCATCGATGATGTCCCCCTCCGTGACGTACCGCGCCACGGCGACGGTACTGATGAACCCGATGATCGCGAGGACGATGCTGACGTCGACGAAGAACCCGCTGTCGGTCGCCAGGGCGAACAGGACCGCGATGGCGACGACGTTCGTCCCGATGGTGTCGAGTGCGACGACCCGGTCCGGGACGGTCGGGCCGCGGATGACCCGGTAGGCACACAGCAGCGTCACGACACTGGCGACGACCAGACCGCCACCGATGGCGACCTCGAGCAGTTGGCCGTACGGGGCCGGGAGTTCACCCGCCATCGGCCGACCCTCCGTCGTCGACGGTGTTGCCGTTTGCGGTCTCGCTCCCGCCACCGGCGTCCGGATCGTACACGTGCGGGTCGGGGGCGGGAGTGTCCGGCGTGGCGGTCTCGTCGAAGATCTGCAACGCGTAGTCCTCCCAGGTCCGGATCGGGTCGACCAGGTCGGCCGGGTCGTCGCAGTAGATGGCGTGGACGTACAGGGCGTTGCGCTCCTCGTCGTAGTCCATCGTCAGGGTGCCGGGCGTCATCGTGATGGAGTTGGCGATGGTGGTGATCGCCATGTCGCTCTCGACCCGGAGCGGAATCTCGAGCATCTCCGGATCGATCGGCATGCTCGGCGAGAGCACGCGGTAGGCGACCTCCAGGTTGGCGAGCACCAGTTCCCTGACGAACACCGTGAAGTACGCGACGGCAGGCGGGATCGCCGTCGGAATCCGGGTCAGGTCCAGGTCCTGCGGGTACATCCGTCGGAGGACGAAGGCGACGGGCAGGCCGACGGCGAGGCCGATGAGGAACTCCCCGAGGACGTCCCGGGCGGCCTCGCCGGGGCCGGAGACGGGGTCGACGGGGACGCCGCGGACGAACAGCCACAGGACTGCGAGGCCGATGCCGAACGCGGACCAGCGCCGCGTCATTCGCCGCTCACCCCCGTCTCTGGGCCGACGGCGTCGACGTAGCCACCGCGGTCGACCGCCGCCTGTGCGGCCTCGACGGCCGCGTCGAACACCGGATCGAACGCGATGCCGACGGCGAGCAAGCCGGCCGCGAGCGTCAGCGTGACGGCCACTTGGCCCGTCGCCGGTTTGAGCGTCTCGACGGCCTCGCCGGTCGCCCCCCAGAAGCACCGGTTCCACAGGCGGGTGACGTACGCGATGGTGAGCACGGCTCCGACCAGTGCGACGGCCAGGGCGAACTCGGGGCCACTCACGCCGGCGAGTTTCGCGCCCTCGACGGTGCCCGCGCGGGCGGCGGTGTCGAAGACGAGGTACTTCGCGAAGAAGCCCGACAGCGGCGGGATTCCGATCAGTCCCAGGCCGCCGACGAACACGCCGAACGACAGCGTCGGGACCTTCCCCGTGAGGCCGCCGAGTCGCCGGAGGTCCTTCGTCCCGGTCATCGACTGGACGGTGCCACTCGCCAGGAACAGCGCGCCCTTGCCGACGGCGTGGTTGAGCGAGTAGACGAGCGCCGCCGTCAGGCCGAGCACCCTGATCGAGACGGGCGCCTCGAGGCCCGGCACCGACGCCGTCGCCGTCGCGGGCACCGTGGCGGCGACGGCCACCGGCAACACGACGAATCCGACCTGCCCGATGGAGGAGTACGCCAGCACCTCGTCGAGGTCGTCCCGCGCGATGGCACCCAGCCCGCCGAGCACGATGCTCGCGACCGCGAGGACGAACAGGACGGGGCCGTAAAACGACAGCAACCCGCCACCGCTCAGGCCCGGGAGCGCGAGGCCGCCCGGCACCGTCAGCCCGGCGAAGACCGTGAAGTACAGCCTGATGATGGCGTACACGCCGACCTTCTTGACGACGGCGGCGAGCATCGCCGAGACGGGCGCGGGCGCAGCCTCGTAGGCCGCCGGTACCCACCAGTGGAACGGCACGAGCCCGGTCTTCAGGGCGAACACGGCGAACAGCACCGCGGACAGTCCCAGTGCGGGCAGGACGCCGGTTCCCTCCGCGGCCGCGAGTCGTTCCGACATCTGGGCCATGTTCAGCGTCCCGGTGACGGCGTACAGACCGCCGACCGCGACCAGCATCAGGGCGCCCGCGACGAGGTTGAGGACGACGTACTGCAGCGCTGCGCGCGTGTGGCTCGGGCCGCCGTAGAACACCACCAGGACGTACGACGCCATCAGCATCACCTCGAACCAGACGAACAGGTTGAACAGGTCACCGGTCAGGAACGAGCCGGTGACGCCGACCATCATGAAGTGGTACAGCGCGTGGTAGGACAGGCGCTGGTCCGCCTCGTCGACGTACAGCGTCGAGAACGCGAGCGCGGCCAGCGACACGACCGCCGCCATGACGAGCATGAACGTCGCCAGCGAGTCGGCGACCAGCGAGATGCCGTAGGGGGCCGACCACTTGCCGACCTGGTAGGTCAGCGCCCCCCCGTCCGCGACCCGGAGGAACAGCGCGACGGCGGCCCCGAGGTACGCGACGCCCCCGGCGAGGCTGAGGCCACGCTGGAGCGCTCCCAGGCGACGGGTCACCAGCGACAGGACTGCCGCCGAGAGCGCGACGAGGAGGGGGGCGACGACGACGTGGTCTACCACGGGTCGTCACCTCCGAGTTCGCGGGTGTCGATGGTGCCGTTCTCCTCGTACACCCGGTAGGTCAACACGAGCGCGAACGCCGTCGTGCCAAAGCCGATGACGATGGCGGTCAGGACCAGCGCCTGCACCAGCGGATCGGTGTAGGCGGCCTCGCCGTGGTGGGCCTTCGGGATGATCGGTGCGTCGCCGGAGAGGCCGCCCATCGTCACCAGGTAGAGGTTCGCGGCCTGGCCCATGATGGCGACGCCCCAGACGACCCGGACGACGTCCCGGCGCAACAGGAGGAACGTGCCCGCGGCGAACATGAACCCGAGCACCGCCGCGAGGATCCACTGGGTCATTCCGCACCCACCACCCCGAGAATCGCGAGCAGTGCGCCGACGACGACGAGGTAGACGCCGACGTCGAACGCGATGGCACTCGCCACTTCCAGTTCGCCGTACAGCGGGACGTGGTGCAACACGACGAACCCCTGATCGAGGAACGGGGCGCCGACGGCCATCGCGACGAGGCCGCTGACGACCGCGGTCGCGAGCCCGAGTGCGAACGCGCCCCGGTAGTCCGAGACGATCGGTGGCTGGATGTCGTCGGCCGAGGGCCGGCGGTGGAGGATCTCCTCCTCGAGGTAGTCGAGCCCGTAGATGACGTACACGAGTCCGACCGCCGTCGTCGTGAGGACGCCGGCGATGAACCCGCCGCCGGGAAGATTGTGGCCCCGCAACAGCAGTGCGACTGCCGTCACGAGGATGATCGGCACTACCAGTCGCGTCACGGTCTGTGCGATGACCGTCGTGTCGTCAACGCTCACGAACTCTCACCCCGTTGTCGCATGGCGATCAGCGTCACGACCGAGACCGCGGCCATCGCCACGACCGAGATCTCGCCGAGCGTGTCGAGCGCCCGGTAGTCGACCAGTACCACGTTGACGATGTTGTGACCGCCTGCCTCCTCGACGGTCGTCGCCTCCCGGGTGAAGTAGGCGGCGATCTTCGAGGGGGGTTCGGCCGCGGTCGCGAACACCACGGTCAGGAATATCGTCGCGCCGACGACGCCAGAGAGGACGGCGTCCCGGGCCAGGACGCGCCGGTCGTCACCGCCGTAGAAGGCCGGGAGTCGGTCCAGGACGAGCAGGAACACGAGCAGGATCAGCGTCTCGACGACCAGCTGGGTCAGCGCCAGGTCCGGCGCGCTCTCCAGGATATAGAAGATGGCGACGACGAAGCCGACGATCGAGAGTGCGAGCACGCCCGCGATGTGCGAGGGTGCTCGCGCGACCGCGACGACCCCGACGCAGGCCAGGACCAGAATCGCCGCGGTCGCGGCCGCGACCCCGTCCAGTGCGACCAGCGATTCCAGGAGCACCCCGTCGCCGTCGGGCAGCGGAATCCCGGCAGCAGCGTAGGCCGCGAGCGTCAGTGCGGCGAACGTCCCGACGACCCAGGTCGCGTAGGTCCGGACCTGGCCGGTCTGGACGACGGCGACGGTGCGACGGCCCGTCGACGCCAGCCCCGTCACGGCGCCGTCGTAGTACCAGTTGGCCGTCAGCGGGTCGACGGCCAGCAGTCGACGGATCGCCGTCTGGATCGGGCCGTAGAACCGGTAGGCGACGACGCCGGCACCGATGGTGATGGCGCTCATCACGACCGCGGGCTTGACACTCGTCGGGTAACCCACCTCGAACTCCTTGGACCCGCCGACGGCCTCGTAGGTGGACCCGACGATGGCCTCGACGGCGAGGTCCGGCACGAGGCCGACGACGACGACGATGGCGCCAAGCAGGACCGGCGGCGCAACCATCGTCAGTGGGGGGCTGTGAACCTCGCCGAGGGCGTCGGGCTTCTCGCCGAAAAACAGCATCAGGAAGCGAATCGAGTAGAGGAACGTGAACACGGACCCGAACACGGCGACGGCGGGCAACAGCCAGGCGAGGCCGCCCTCGTGGGCGGCGGCCTCGTAGGCGGCCTCGAACAGCAGTTCCTTCGAGAAGAACCCGTTCATCGGCGGGACGCCGGCCATGCCCAGCGAGGCGACGACGGCGACGGCGGCGGTAATCGGCAGGTCCTCCCGGAGCCCGCCCAGGTCGTCGATCTGGCGGGTGCCGGCCTCGTGGGCGACGATGCCGGCGACCAGGAACAGCGCGGCCTT
>CAZIVN010000062.1:7517-10783 GCA_964542685.1 uncultured Halobacteriales archaeon | reverse complement strand
GTTCGTCACGCCGTACCGCCACGAGGGCAAGAAGACGATGGGCCTCGAACTGTACGAACAACTCGACTGGGAAGCCCCCGACGCCGTCGTCTACCCCACCGGCGGTGGCGTGGGCCTGGTCGGGATGCACAAGGCCGCCCGCGAACTGCAGGCGCTCGGACTGGTCGACGCGGACCTGCCGCTGTACGCCGCCCAGTCAGAGGGGTGTGCGCCCATCGTGGCGGCCTACGACGAGGGCGCCGACGTCCACGAGACCTGGGAGACGCCCGACACCATCTGTGGCGGCATCGAGATTCCCGACCCCGGCGCGAGTCCGCTGATTCTGGAGGCCATCCGCGAGTCCGACGGCGGCGCCGTCGCGGTGCCCGACGAGGAGATTCTGGAGTCCGCGGCCGCCGTCGCCCAGACGGAGGGCCTGGAGATGGGCGCGACCTGTGCCGCCGCGGCCGCCGGCGCCTGGGAACTGGCCGAGCGCGGGGAGTTCGGGGCCGACGACACCGTCGTCCTCCTGAACACCGGCACGGGGAACAAGGACGCCGACGTCGTGCGCTCCCACCTGATGAGCAAGGGGATCTGAGCGGTCCGAGTCGCGGCCGTCGGCAGGACCGCGGCGGCCGCGCCGCCTGCGAGGTCGGGGCACGCCAGCGCCGGCAGGGCCGCGGCGGCCACGGAGCCTGCCAGGCCGTCACACGCCCGGCCAAACGTCTTTGTCTTCCCCGCCGCAGGAGCGGTCGTGAGCGAGCACGACGACGCGGCGCACTTCGACGCCGTCGCGGAGTTCTACGACGCACAGTACGGCCCCGACGGGGACGAGGTCGGCGACCGCGAGTTCTACCGCGAGCGTGCCGTCGCCGCGGACGGCCCGGTCCTCGAGGCGGGCTGTGGCACCGGTCGGATCTACCTCGACCTCCTCGAGGCGGGCGTCGACGCCGACGGGTTCGACCTCTCGGCGAACATGCTCGACGTGTTGCGTCGGCGGGCCGGCAAGCGAGACCTCGACCCCAGCGTCTGGCAGGCCGACATGACCGAGGTCCGGGTCGACCGCGAGTACGCGCTCGTCATCTGTCCGTTCCGCGCGTTCCTGCACCTGCGGACCGTCGACGACCGCCTGGCGGCCCTGGAGCGGTTCCACGACGCCCTGGCACCCGGCGGCGAGTGCGTGCTGAACTTCTTCGCGCCGAACTTCGACCTCGTCTGTGGCACGTACGGCGAGGCCCAGACCGTCGACCTCGAGGTGGACGGCGAACCACACGAACTGGAGACCGTCCAGGCGTTCGCCGACGAGGTGGCCCTGCGGACGCGCGGCGAGTGGCGCCTGCGCGACGCCGACGGCGAGGTCGTCGAGGCCAGCGAGTACCGCCTGAAACTGCTCTCCCGCGACGAGTTCGAGTGTCTGGCCAGGCTCTCCTCGTTCGACGAGTGGTCCGTCCAGGGCGGGTTCGAGGGCGAGCCACTGACGTCCTGGGACCAGGAGATGGTGTGGACGCTGCGACGGACCGACTGACGGGCGAACGGCGGCGAGCGACCGGCCGACCCGTTCGACACATTGAGGATGCGGGCCACCCAACTCCTCCTCGAATGCTCAGCGACGTCATGGAGGACTACCTCAAGGCGGTCTACCAGTTGGAGGACGACGAGGGACCGCCGGTCTCGACGTCGGCGATCGCGGAGCACCTCGACGTGACGGCGCCGACGGTGACCAGCATGGTAGAGAAACTCGAAGACCGCGGGCTGGTCGACCGGGAGAAGTACAAGGGCGTCGAACTCACCGAGGAGGGGCGGACCGTCGCCCTGGAGGTGGTCCGGCACCACCGCCTGCTTGAGTCGTACCTCGCGGAACAGCTGGACTACGACTGGGCGGAGGTCCACGACGAGGCGGACGTTCTCGAACACCACATCAGCGAGGAGTTCGAGCGTCGACTGGCTCAGGCCCTGGACGACCCCGAGGTCGACCCCCACGGCGCCCCCATCCCGGACGCCGACCTCACGCCGCCGGAAGACGACACGACGCCGCTGACCGACCACGAGGCCGGCGCCGAACTCGTCGTCGCGAGAGTCCGCGAACACGACGACGAGGAGTTGCGGTACCTCCAGGACGTCGGGATCACCCCCGGAACGCACGTCGACCTCGTCGAGGTGGCACCCATCGGGATGGTCACCGTCGACGTCGACGGCGAGAAGCGACACCTGCCTGACGACGTGGCGAGTACGATTCGCGTGCGCCCGGCAGCGGCCGACGCACAGACGGGTGCCGAACCGTGACCTGGACGAGACCGACCGAAAGGCGGGAGCCATGACTGATCTGTCCGTCCTCGCCGCCGTGGCCGCGACGGTGACGAACCCCGGCACTGCCGTGACGAGCGTCGCACTGGTCTCCGCGCTGGCGGGGATCGTGTTCGGCCTCGCACTGGCGGCCCCGCCGGGGCCGATGAACGCCGTCATCGCCGAGGAGAGCGTCCTGGGCGGGTGGACCTCCGGCTTCCTGGCTGGACTGGGCGCGATGGCCGCGGACGCCGTGTTCTTCGTCCTCGCGCTCGCGGGGCTCGTGACGGTCGTCCAGCGAGTGCCGACGCTGCGCGCGCTGATGGTCGGCGTGGGCGGACTACTGATGCTGTACTTCGCGTACGGCGCGGCCCGCGAGGCGCTCGACCGCGAGGCGTTCCTGGCCGAGGAGCGCCCGGAGAGCAAGGGGTTCCGGAAGGCGTTCGTCCTGGCGCTGACCAACCCCTACCAGATCGTGTTCTGGCTGACCGTCGGCGTCGGCCTCCTCCAGCCCGGCCGCCTGGACGCACTCGGAGAGACGCCGTACGTCGGCGACAGCCTGGCGGGCCTGCTCGTCGTCGAGACCGGGAGCCCGGCGCTGCTGATCGGCCTGTTCCTCGGCATCGTCATCTGGATCGTCGGCTTCCCCGCGGCGCTGGTCCGGATCGGCCGCCGCGTCGACGCCTTCGCGCCGGCGGTCGCCGGGGTCAGCGCGGTCGTCCTCGCCGGCTTCGGCGTCGTCTTCCTCGTCGACGCCGCAAGCGCCTTCGTGTAAACCACCCCCCGACGCTTTCCGGCGGGACGGTGCTCGGGCTGCCGTGAGACCGGCTACAGCTGGGCGACCTCGTCCTCCAGCCACTCGCGGAACCACTTGACGCGCTTGAGGCGGCGGTGTGCCATCGCGTTGCCCGTCTCGCTCTCGATGCGGTTCGTGTGGTCCTTGCCGCGTTCGAGCACCCGGTCGACCATGTCCGAGGCGTCCATGTGCGTCCGGGACTCGTAGC
>CAZIVN010000062.1:0-7507 GCA_964542685.1 uncultured Halobacteriales archaeon | reverse complement strand
CCGGAGCAGCATCAACACCGCGCCGTTGGCCCCGACCTTGTCCAGCAGGTCGGCCTCGATGAGACACTGCGTCTCAAGCGGGAGGTCCCGGACGTCGCCCTGGTAGGAGTGGTCGGCGACGGCCGAGGTGACCTGGTCGACGAACGACTCCGGGTAGTCGCCGCGGGACTGGAGGTACTCGCGTGCGACGCGGGCCCCCTCCTCCGCGTGGACGTCCTGGTCGGCCTCGAGTTTCGCCACGTCGTGAAAGAGGGCGGCGACCCGCGTCACGTCGACGTCGGCGCCCTCGGCCGCCGCGATCTCCTCGGCGATGTCGACGACGTTCCGGATGTGGTTGTAGCGGTACTCCGCGGAGTGCCACGGGTACCAGCGCATCCGACCGCCCTCGGACTCGTTCTCGACGCTTGCGACGAGGTACTCGCGAACGAACGCGGCCATCGTCTCGAACTCCGACTCGGTAACCCGCGATTCCTTGATTTCAACGCCCACAGAAGACCACCCAGCGATTTCCGACGTTCATGTTGCATCAACAGAAGTGTGTTCGACTCTTTAGCGTTACGACAGCGCAAATTTAGTACGTCGCGGCTCGAAGTGAGGGCGTGACCGAAGCCACGTACCTGGAACGCAGCAACCGACGGACGTTCGACGCCGAGGTGACGCGCCGCCTCGACGACCGCGTCGTCCTCGACCGCACGGCGTTCTACCCCGAGGGTGGCGGCCAGCCCGCCGATCACGGCACCCTGCGACTCGTCGACGGCGACCGGACCTGGCGGGTCGTCGACGTCCAGAAGCGAGACACCGTCTACCACCACCTCGCGCCCGCGGCGGAGGACGGCGACGGCGTGACGACCGATCCGCCCGCCGAGGGGACGACCGTCGAGGGCGAGGTGGACTGGGAGCGGCGCCACGCCCACATGCGCTACCACACCGCCCAGCACCTGCTGTCGGCGCTCCTGCTGGAGACGTTCGACGCGGGGACGACGGGCAACCAGCTGTACGCCGACCGAGCGCGCATCGACTGCGACCACGACCGGTTCTCCCAGACCGACCTGGACCTGATCGAACGGCGCATGAACGACCTGACAGAGGCCGCCCTGCCGGTCCGGTGGTACGAGATGGACCGCGAGCGCGCGGAGGCGGAACTGGACACGGACCGGACGCGCATCGACCTGTTGCCCGACTCGATTCGAGAACTGCGCATCGTCGAGATCGGAGGAGACGGACCCGACGGTGCGGTCGACGTCTCCGACGCCGCCGCGGACCCGTACGACCGGACCGCCTGTGCCGGCACGCACGTCGAGTCGACCGCTGACTGCGGCGAGGTGACGGTCACGGGCCGCGAGACGAAAGGCAGCGACGAGGAACGACTCTCGTTCGAACTGTCGGGCGGCAGCGGTGACGTGGGACCGATCGAGTAGCGACGGCGGGGCCGGACCTCGGAGCGCCGCCCGACACGGTCGCCCACGCACCCCGCACGACGACGGACCACTTTTGCGGGACGCGAGCGAAGGCGGCCGCGTGAACGTCAGACAGGTCCTCCCGCGGGACGCCATCCCGAGCGTCGACGACCCGACGTACGTCCCCGTCGCGGAGTACCCCCACGACGGCGACGACGAGGTACTGGTCCTGGACGGCGACCCGCCGCGGGCTGTCCCGATCCGCTACCTCAACTACCACGAGATCGTGAACACGGAGACGCCCGACGACGGCCGGCCCGCCGCGGTCACCTGGTGTCCGCTGTGTGGCAGCGCCGTCGTCTACGAGCGGACCGTCGACGGTCGAACTCTTACGTTCGGGGTGAGCGGGAAACTGGCCGACGACGACCTGGTGATGTACGACCGGGAGACCGAATCCGAGTGGAAACAGTCGCTCGGCGAAGCGTTCGAGGGCCCACTCGCTGGCACGGAACTCACCGTCGTCCCGGCGGCGATGACCACCGTCGAACGGTACCGCGAGCGTCACGCCGAGGGCCAGGTGCTGGCCGAACCCGGCGGCGAGAGCGAGGCGGCCGGGCCCGGCGACGACCCCGAACCCGTCGAGTACGACGACGACCCGTACCGCGAGTACTTCGAGTCGGCGGGGTTCGGGCTGGGTGCCCACCGCGGCGACTCGTCCCGCGAGTGGGACCGCAAGGACCTGGCTCCGAAGGCGGTGGTCCTCGGTGTCGAACGCGACGGTGTGGCAGTGGGCTTCCCCCTGGACCGCGTCGAGGCAGCCGGCGGCGTCGCCACCGCGGCCGTCGGCGGCGATGACGTCGTCGTCTTCGCCACCGACGACGGGATTCACGCCTTCGAGAACCCGGGCTACGACTTCGACGCGGACGGGGATGGGGACGGCTTGCGCGCGGACGGGACCCGCTGGGACGGCGCGACCGGCGAGAGCGAGGACGGCCGGGAACTGACGAGAGTTCCGAGTCGGCGACTGTTCGCGTTCGCGTGGCAGGACGACCACGGGCCGGAGGCGTTCTGGCGCCCCTGAAACGGGTCGGCGCCGCTGTGGGAGCTTCGGGTAGGTGTCTCTCTCGCTGGGTCATGACGGTCTCGGCGACGCCGAACGGAGTCGTCTCCACGCCGTCGACGAGGGGTTCCGGGTGACGCCGAGTCGAGCGACTGATACGTTGTTCCGAGAGCGTCCGAGTTCGCTACGAGGTCCGGTCGGAGACCGTGCCAACTCACACCCCGGAGCCGTCTAGAACAGCGCCTCGCTCTCGTCGAGGAGTCGCGCGGGACCGCCGACCTCCCAGGTCGTCGCGTTGACCCCGACCTCGGAGATCGCCTCCTCGACGCGGTCGGCGTACCCCTCGACCGTGTTGACGTACACCGTCGCACCGGTGTCCGTCGAGAAGTACGCGGGGATGTCCTCCTCCTCGCGGAGTTCCCGGACGCGCTCGAACACGGCCAGCGTCGCGGGCTTCCAGTAGACCCACCCCGCGTCGCCGGTCATCGTCGTCGCGGCCAGGGACAGCGAGTCCTTCTCCGCGAGTTCGAACGCCCGGTCGAAGTCGTTCTCGCGCAGGGCGTCGCGCATCGTGTGGAGTTGCTCGTGGACGTGAGCCATCCGGGCGTCGAACATGTGGCTCGTCTCGGCCTCCCGGTGGGCGTCGTCGGTGTCCTTCTCGGCGGGCACCAGGCCGATGACCATCCGGTGGTCCTGTTCCAGGTCCGTCGCCAGCCGTTCCGAGCGACAGTCCTGGTCGTTGAGCCCCGCGTGGAGGTGCGAGAAGCCGCCGGTGACCGACCGCGCCGCCGAGGCGGCCCCGCGGCGGGCGATAGCGGAGATGTCGGGCCGGGAGAGGTCCAGTTCCGCGGCGTCTGCCAGGGCCATCGCGGCGGCGGCGAAGCCCGACGCCGAGGACCCGAGACCGACGTTCGAGGGGAAGCTGTTCTCGCTCTCGAGGCGGACCGGATAGACGGTGTGGGCGGCGTCGGACATCGACCGGACCTGCTCGACGACCCGCTCCAAGCGGTCGAACCCGGTCCCCTCCAGTTCCTCGCCGTCGACGATGTACGTGTCCTCGTCGTAGTCGAGGTCGAACTCGACGGTGGTCTTCGTGTGGCTCGGCGCCGTACAGACGCTGATGCTGTCGTGGTACGGCAGTCGCTCTACGTGGTCGCGCATGCCGTGGTACTTGACGAGGCCCTGGATGGGGTGCGACAGTGCTGTGGCCTTCATGGCTCGTAAGGGCGACGGTTGCCCGCTTAAAACCCACGGCCCGTCGCCGCCGGCGCCCCTCTAACTCCCCGGATCACTCCCCAGCAGGCTCTCGAACGAGACGGCGTCGAGACGAGTGCCGAACTGCGCCTCGCAGTCGGCCGGGCTCGCCGCCGCGAGGTCCATCGAGTCCACGTGCTCCTGGACCGTCGAGAACGACACCCGCGTGGCCTCGGTGCCGCCGTCGGCGTACACCGCGCGGTCGACGCGGTCGACGACCGGCGACCCCCGAAACGCCGAGTCGGCGACGTCCGCCGGGAGCGGACACTCGTAGGTGGCCACCAGCGACGCTTCGACGACCCCCTTCCAGCGGAGTCCGTCCCCGTCGACCCGCCAGCGGTCGGACCCGAAGACGAGCGCCTCGACGGGCACCGACGCCGGGACCGGGTCACGGAACTCCACGACAGTCGGGGACGGGTCCGCCGACCGGACGTGGACGCCGACTGCGAGGTTCGATTCCTCCCCCCGAACGAACTTGGCGACGGTAACGCCGTCGCGCGTGTCGTACATTCCTCTCCCCCCAGTACT
This sequence comes from uncultured Halobacteriales archaeon, assembly GCA_964542685.1. Classification (GTDB taxonomy): domain Archaea; phylum Halobacteriota; class Halobacteria; order Halobacteriales; family Natrialbaceae; genus CAZIVN01. The sequence goes on along the minus strand of CAZIVN010000062.1, from coordinate 3,268 downwards.
CGCTCGGGCCCCGTCCGTATCAGTAATCGGTCGTTAGTCCGAGTCACCGCGGCGTTTGGGGGTTGCTAACCGGACGCCGAATCGCGAGGCGACCGGCACCCGAACCCTCAAAGGGCCGCCTGCCCCACGTCGGGACCATGGGAACGCCGCGAGACTCGCGATCCGAGCAGGCCGACGTCGTCGTCGACCGCCTCACCGAGGAGTACCCCGACAGCACCATCTCCCTGCGCTACGGCGACCGCCTGGAGTTGCTCGTCGCCGTGGTGCTGTCGGCACAGTGTACCGACGAGCGGGTCAACGACGTGACCGAGGACCTGTTCGAGAAGTACGACGGCGCGGCCGACTACGCGGCGGCGGACGAGGAGGAACTGGCCGAGGACATCTACGGTATCACGTTCCACAACCAGAAGGCGGGCTACCTGACGGCGGCCGGCCGGATCATCGAGGACGAACACGACGGCGAGGTCCCCGACACGATGACCGACCTGACGGACCTGCCAGGGGTGGGCCGGAAGACGGCCAACGTCGTCCTGCAACACGGCCACGACATCGTGGAGGGCATCGTCGTGGACACGCACGTCCAGCGACTGAGCCGCCGCCTCGGACTCACCGAGGCGGAACGGCCCGCGGCCATCGAGGACGCCCTCGTCGAGATCGTCCCCGAGGACCACTGGCAACAGTTCACGCACCTCCTGATCGACCACGGACGGGCGGTCTGTACCGCGCGGACTCCGGACTGCGAGGAGTGCGTCCTCGCGGACGTCTGCCCGTCCGAGAAGGGCGACAGCGAGGTCGACCTGGCCAGCGGCGAGCCCTGGTGAGCGTCCCGGGACGCGGCCAGTTCGACCGACGGCGCTCAGAACACGTAGCCGCTGAGGTACCGGTACAGCCCCACCACGTAGGCGAGAATCCAGAAGATGAGGTAGCCGAAGACGCCGATTCGCAGGCGGGTCCGCCAGGAGTCCGCGTTCTCGTGGAGGTCGCTCAGGCTCGTCTCCTGGTCGGGGTCCTCGTAGAGGCCGTGCCGGCGCTTCGCACGGAGGATCTGGACGATGCCCGTGAGGCCGAACAGCAGGAGGGCGTACGCCTGAAGCCCGAGAAATGCGTGGAGGACGTTGACGCCCTGGAGCTGTTGGAACAGCCGGGGCCCCATCCAGAGGACGACGGGAATCGTGTTGAGGACCACGCCCGGAACGACGAACGAGAGGTGCCGGACGAGAACGTCCCAGGTCACCACCTCCGCGTCGATGACGATCCAGGCCCCGTAGAGGTAGAACGGTAACGTCGCGGTGACGACGAGGGCGGCGGCCGTGGCTGCGACCGACGGCGAGACCATGTCCGGGGCTCTGGACGGTGCGGCCCTATGTCTTCCGACTCCGGCCGACCGCTCCGGGTCGGCGCCGCCGTAGCCGGCGTCAAAAGGGGTAAGCCGCTGGCAGCCAAACTCCCGAGCAATGGACCGTCCAGCGTCGAGCGAGGACGACCCGGAACACGACGACCCGGACACCGCGGAGCGTCCGGACGGCCCCGATGAGTCCGGCGACGGGAACGGAGCGAACACGGACGATGGCGGGGCCGCCGTCACCACGGAGGCGGACACTGACGAGGACGAGAACCTCACCGAGGCCGAACTGCGCGAACGGGTCGAGGAGAAGTACGACTTCGACGACTTCGGCCCGGCGGACATGGCCGAGATGAGCCCCGAGGAGTGGGACGCGGCGTTCGACGCGGACACGTGGATCACCGGCGACGAACTGCTCGACCGCGTCAGGGGCGAACTCGAGGCGGCGGTCGCCGATCGGGTCGTCTTCGCCGTCGTCGAGGAGGTCGAACGTGACGGACAGCGGTGTCTGCTCGCGTACTCCGACGAGGACTACGCACTGGTGACCCCCGACGGGAGCGTCGAAGGGTTCGGGACGCTCCTGCGTGACGTGAAACCGATCGTCGCGCTGTGTTCGATGGAAGGGTACGAGCCGGACACCCCCGACGAGTCGGTGGTGTTGCCGGACCCCGACGAGGTGCCGGAGGGCAGCGGCGAGTTCGGCAACCTGATGCTCCAGATCGTCGCCGCGGCCCAGGCACTCGCCGGCCTGGCACTCGTCGGTGGTGCGTTCCTCGGGAACCCCGTCCTCTCGGAGGTCGCCCCGGGCGAGAGCGTCGGGCGCGTGTTGATGATCGTCCTCGGCGTCGGGTTCGTCCTCGTCGCACTGGTACTGTTCACGACCGTCGCGAACGCTCGGCTCTCGGACAAGTTCCGGGCCGAGCAGTATCGCGATCGGTTGCGCGAGACGGGGCTCGAAGACGGCGAACGGCCCGACTTCCTGCCGCTGTCCGACGCCGACGAGGCCGGTGACGAGGAGTGACCGACCCCCATCGCGACGGCGCCCCGGATTCTGTGGGGCCCGGACCGGACCGTCCCGACCCGACGAGTACCCCAGATGTTCGCGCCGAGCGAAACCGCAGCGCGAGGCCCGGTTCCGGCGGCATCGGTGGGTTTAAGCGAAGCGAATCCTGACTCCCACCTGTATGAACAGACGGGACTTTCTGAGAACGGCGGGCGGCGTATCCGGAGGCGCCGCAGCCGCTGGATCGGCCGCCACAGCGGCGGCCGCCGGCGACGAGGAGGCGAACTCCGGTCCCGCAACTACCGACACGCCCAACGGGACCGCGACGCCCGGCGGAACCGCGACGCCCGGCGGAACCGCGACGCCCGGCGGTACGACGGCGCCCAACGGCACCACAGCGGCTGACGGGGGCGCAGCGGCCGGGCCGACGGAGGAAGTCGTCGTGGGTCCCGGCGGGAACCTCGTGTTCGAGCCGGCCGACCTCACGATCGCCCCCGGGACGACGGTGAACTTCGTCTGGGAGAGCGACAACCACAACATCGTCGTCGACGGCCAGCCGGACGGCGCGGAGTGGGAGGGCACTCCCGGCGGCGCGAGCGACATCTACAACACCGGCTACGAGTACTCTCACACCTTCCAGACCACTGGCACGTACGAGTACTACTGTGATCCGCACCTCAGCGCGGGCATGGAGGGCACGATCACCGTCGAGGAAGGTGGCGGCGGCGGCGGTGCTGCGGAACTGGACCCACACGAGATGGGTGTGCCGTTCCAGGCACACTACGTGGGCGCCGCGACGATGCTGATGATCGTCGTCGCGCTGGTGTTCACGTTCTACGCCCTGAAGTACGGCGAATCACCGAACTCCAGCAGTCCGAACAGGGATTGACAATGTCATCGTCAGGATCCACCTACGGCGACAT
>CAZIVN010000061.1:0-10817 GCA_964542685.1 uncultured Halobacteriales archaeon | reverse complement strand
GTCCTCGGCGGCATCGGGCTGTCGCTCGTCTACAGCATCCAGGGGTTCGCGAACTTCGCACACGGGGACACGATGACCATCGGCGCGTACGCCGCGTTGCTGACACTGGGAACGGTCGGCGGTCTTGGGGGGTCGATCCTCGGCCTGCCGTACGGCTTCTTCGTCGCCCTGGTGGTCGGTATCGCGGCCGCCGCGGCCGTCGCCGTCGCCACGGAGAAACTCGTCTACGAACCGATGGACGTGGACCCGATCGGCCTCCTGATCACCTCCATCGGCGTCGCCTTCGTCTACCGGGCGCTCGTACAGATGCGCTTCGGCGCGGACTTCACCCGGTACGACATCCAGGCGCTCCGACCGATCGATTGGCTAGTGTCGTACGGGGTCCGGGTGACGGAACACGACGTCGCCATCGTACTCTCGACGGCGTTGCTGGTCGGGAGTCTCCACGTCCTCCTGCAGTACACGGATCTCGGCCGGAAGATGCGCGCGATGGCGGACAACCCCGAACTGGCCCGGGTCAGCGGCATCAGGACCCGCCGGATCACGCTGTGGACGTGGGTCATCGGCGCGGGACTCGCGGGCGCCGGCGGCGTGTTCCTGGGCCTGTTCAACCGCCTGTTTCCCAGGATGGGCTTCAGCCTCCTGCTGATCGTGTTCGCGGCCGTGATCCTCGGCGGTATCGGCTCGGTGTACGGGGCGATGCTCGGCGGGTTCCTCATCGGGATGGTCCACCAGTTGACGCCCGCACTGACGGAACTGGGCGCCCTGTTGCCACTCGTCCCCGACGCCTGGGGGATTCCGCTGGGAACCGAGTACGCCGCCGCCATCGCCTTCGTCATCATGGTGGCGGTGTTGCTGGTCCGACCGAACGGCATCGCCGGGGAGGCGGTGTGAATGTGGGCCGCCCCGGACGTCGGATCCTACTGGGCGGACCTGGAACGCGGAGAGCGCCGGGTCGCCGCCGCAATCGCCGTCTCTCTGGTGGTGCTACTGCTGGCGCTCCTGACCGGCGTCATCGCGCCGCCGTACTTCATGTTCATCGTCGGCATCGCTGGGATGTACGCGCTCATGTCGCTGGGGCTGAACACCCAGTGGGGGTACACGGGGCTGATCAACTTCAGCGTCGCCGCCTTCTTCGGCATCGGCGCGTACGGCACCGTGCTGATCAGTGCCAGTTCCTCGCCGATCCGGGAGTGGTTGCTCGCCGCGGACGCGCCGGCCGTCCTCCTGAACCCGGTCGTCGGCCTCGGCATCGCCATCGTCGTCGCGACGGTCCTGGCACTCCTGATCGCGGTGCCGACGCTGCGACTCAGGGCGGACTACCTCGCCATCGCGTCGCTGGGACTGGCCGAGGTCGTCAGGATCGTCGTGCTCAACGAGCGCCAGTGGACCAACGGGAGCGCAGGCGTCCGCGGGATTCCGAGCTTCTTCGACGGGTGGCCGGTGTTGGGTACGTTCCCGTCGGCGATGCCGGGCCTGGAGATAGCGATCGTGCCGGGGTCGCCGGTCGTCCTGGAGACGTCGTTCTGGCGCGCGTCGCTGAACGTCCTGCTCGTAGTCGCGTTCCTGGCGGTCAGTTACTTCGTCCTGAGGCGCGTCCACAGGTCGCCGTGGGGTCGGGTCCTGCGGACGATCCGGTCCGACGAGGACCTCGCGAAAGCTCTCGGCAAGAACACGTACCAGTTCAAACTGCAGGCGTTCGTCCTCGGGAGTCTGGTGATGGCGCTGGCCGGCGTGTTCTACGCCCACCTGAACCTGTACGTCAGCCCCGGCGACCTCGACCCGGTGACGACGTTCTACGTCTGGGTGGCGGTCATTCTCGGCGGCAGCGGCTCGAACCGCGGGGCGCTGTTCGGCGGCGTGGTCGTCGTCGTCATCAGGGAGGGGACGCGGTTCATCGACGAACTCGCGGCCATCCCTATCGACGCGGGACCGCTCCGGCTGCTGTCGATCGGGCTGTTGATCCTCGCTCTCATGCGGTTCCGGCCCCAGGGCATCCTCCCGCCGCGGCGGGAACTCATCTGGCCCGACGCCGTCGAGGGGCCACCGAGCGACCCGGAGCGGGCCGTCCGCGAGGCCCGTGGAGGTGGCGACGGTGAGTGAGTCTGGGACGACGGAGACGGCGGAGACTCGGGAGGACCGCGTCGTCCTCAGCGTCGAGGACCTGCAGAAGTCCTTCGGCGGCCTGGCCGCGACGGACCACGCGACGTTCGACGTCGAACGCGGGACCATCACCGCGCTCATCGGCCCCAACGGGGCCGGCAAGTCGACCATCTTCAACCTCATCACCGGGTTCTACCAGCCTGACGGCGGCAGGGTCGAGGTCAACGGCGAGGACGTCACCGGCCAGGCGCCACACGAGGTCGCCGACCACGGCCTGATCCGGACGTTCCAGACGCCCAGGAAACTGGAGGGGATGACGGTCCGCGAGGCGATGCTCGTCGGGCCGCGGAACCAGCCCGGCGAGTCGTTCATCAACCTGTTCACGTCGCCCGACGAGGTGCGGGACAGCGAGTCCCGGAACCTCGCTGCTGCCCAGGAGATCCTCGAGGACTTCGAGATCGACCACCTGGCGACCCAGCCGGCGACGGACATCTCGGGCGGGCAGATGAAACTCGTGGAACTGGCCCGGGCGATGCTCGCCGATCCCGAGATCCTGTTGCTCGACGAACCGGTCGCCGGCGTGAACCCGACGCTGCGAAACGCCCTGGCAGAGCAGATCCGTCGCCTGAACGAGCGCGGGACCACGTTCCTGCTCATCGAACACGACATGGACTTCGTGATGGACCTGGCAGACCCAGTCGTCGTTTTGCACCAGGGCAGCGTGCTGATGGAGGGGACGCCCGAGCAGGTGCGCTCCGACTCGCGGGTCGTCGAGGCGTACCTCGGAGGTGGCACGTGAGCGAGTCGGTCGTCCTCTTCCTGGAGGGCGTCGACAGCGGATACGGCGAGATGCAGGTACTCGACGACCTGACGATGCACCTCCAGGAAGGGGAGATCGTCTGTCTCATCGGGCCCAACGGCGCCGGCAAGTCGACGGTCCTCAAGACCGTCTTCGGGTTGCTCGAACCCTGGTCTGGCACCGTAACGTACCACGGGCAGGACATCGGCGGGATGGCGCCGGAGGACGTCGTCCGGGAGGGCATCGGCTACGTTCCACAGACCGACAACGTGTTCGGGTCGCTGACCGTCGCGGAGAACCTCCGGATGGGTGGCGTCGCGAGGAAGGGGGGCCTGGAGGACGTGATGTCGGACCTCTACGAGCAGTTCCCCCTGCTGGACGAGAAGCGGTCCGCGAAGGCCCGCACGCTGTCGGGCGGGCAGCGGCAGGTCGTCGCGTTCGCCCGCGCCCTGGTGATGGAACCGGACGTGCTACTCATCGACGAACCGTCCGCCGGACTGGCGCCGAACACCGCAGACGAGGTGTTCGGCCACGTCCGGACGGTCAACGAACTGGACACGGCGATTCTGATGGTCGAGCAGAACGCGACGAAGGGGCTGTCCATCTCTGACCGCGGTTACGTCCTGGATCAGGGGACGGTCCGGTTCGAGGGCGCCGCCGACGAACTCCTGGACGACGACGAGGTCTCGAAACTGTACCTGGGTGGCTGATCGCCTCGAAGACCGGGCAAAGCGACGCGCCTCTGTCGGTGAGGCTGCAGTAAGTCGCGACGGGTGACTCCTCCTCCAACCGCCGAACCACGTAGCCCAGGTCTGCCAGGTCGTTCGAGGACCCCGAACAGGTCCAGGCCGAACTGACGAACTTCCTGAAGAACGTCGCGCTCCTGGGTGCCACGCTCGGGTTCCTCGCGCTGTCGGCCGTCGAGTGCCCCTACGCCGTCGGCGTCGGGCTGTAAGTTCCGACACCACAACCGGCTTTCCCGTTCCATCCATCCGTAGTTCCGTGCATCACACTCCGACACGGACTCCGAGGGGTGAGCCCCCGTGGAGCTAGCCCCCGACGACCTCGGCTCGGCGTACCGACTGCTGTCGACGGCCGTGACGCCACGGCCCATCGCGTGGGTCAGCACCCGGAGTCCGGCCGGCGTCGACAACCTCGCCCCGTTCAGTTTCTTCACGGTGGCCTCTATCTCGCCACCGATCCTGACTTTCTTCCCCGTCGGGACCGGCGACGACCTGAAGGACACCCCGCGGAACCTCCGGGACACCGGGGAGTGCGTCGTCAACGTCGTGACCAGCGACCTCGCGGCGGCGATGAACGAGACGGCGGCGACGCTTCCCCCGGACGAGAGCGAGTTCGACCGCGCGGCCGTCACGCGGGCCGAGAGTACGCGCGTGGCGCCACCGCGGGTCGCCGAGGCCCGCGTCGCCTTCGAGTGTGACCTGTCCGACCTCCGCGAGGTGGGCTCCTCGACGCAGGTACTCGCCGAAGTCGTCTACGCACACGTCGACGACGACGTCACGACCGACGGGAAGGTCGACGTGGAGAAACTCGACACGGTCGGGCGACTCGCCGGGTCGCTGTACGCCTCGACGGACGACCGGTTCTCGCTGGAGCGACCGCCGTAGTGCGGTCAGGCCCCTCCGACCAGTGAGGACCGCCGGACGAACAGGCCCAGCAAGAGCCACGCGAACGCGGCAGCTCCGGCGAGTGCGAGCAGTCGGCCCACGAGCACCGCGAGTCCGGTCCCGGAGAGGTGCCCGACGCTCTCGACGGCCAGGCCTCCCGCGAGGCCCGCGACGGCCGTCCAGGCCGTCTCGTCGTTGGCCCCCGGAAACGTTCCTGCAGTCGGCGGGTACAGCGTCAGCGCGACGCCCACGATGGTCAGCCCGAGAAAGCCGAGCAGGTTCAGGCGACGGTGGGCCGGGAGCAGCCCCGACTGGAACCCGGCGAGCGCGGCGTGGAGGCCAAGCGAGACGCCGGCGACGCCCGCCAGGGCGCCGACCGCGACGGCGTAGAACCCGACGCGGCGCCGCTCCGAGCGGCCGAACAGCACGAGGTACGTCGCCGCGAACCCGACGACGGCGGTGGCCTCGACGACGGCACCGACCGCGAACCACGGGTCACGGTACAGCGAGACGGCGAGCACTGCGGGGCCGACGGCGCCAGTCCCGAGGACGAGCGCCGCCGGGGGTCGCGAGACTGGGACCACCAGCAGGCGCGGGAGGAGCCGGAACCCGACGGCGAACACCAGCAACGCGGCGCCGCCCGCGGCCAGGAGGTGACTGACGCCCGCGGTGCCGACGACGAACGGGACCGACAGGTCGAGCGCGTCGGCGACGGTCAGTGCGGCCCCGACCGCGAGGTAGGCGACGACGACCGGAACCGCGGCGTTCGCGAGGCGGTCGACCGGCCGTCGCTCGGCGGCGTGGTCGCCGGTCCCCGTCTCGGCGCCCGTCGGATTGTCCCGGACCGTCGCGGCGACGGTCACCACGAACGTCGCCACGCCCAGCGCCCACGCCACCGCGCCGACCGGTTCGAGGACGCCGGGGCCGCCCAGGTCCGCGGCGGCGAGAGAGGCGACGCCGCCGACGGCGAGGGCGGCGTGGAGCGTGGGCGCCGCGGGCGCGGCCAGCGGCCGGTCGAAGTACGATGGCACCAGCGCGTAGGCCTTCCCGAACGCGAACGTGAGGACGAACCCGTAGAGGCCGAGAGACACGTCGAGTCGGGCGCCGACGTCGAGCACCGCCCCGACGCTCCAGACGAGCAGGGCGAGGACGGCGACGGTCTGCATCGCTCTGGCACCCCGCGTCACTGTCGCACTCGCGGTCCCGCTCACGTTCGGCCCTGTCGCCCGGAGTGGGGAAAAGGTCGCTGCCGAACGGGCGGGTGCGAGCGGACGGGGTTCTGGCACCCCGGCCAGTTCAGGCCCGCTCCCTGTCCGGTTCCTCGTCTGCAGCCCGGTCGCCGCCCACGATCGACTCCACGTTCGAAAGCGCCCGGCTACAGACCGGGACGTACCCCGCTGCCAGCGGGTGGAGTTCGAAGACCACCCGCGAGCGCTCGCCCGCGACGGACTCGACGCGGTGGCCGGTCGCCGGCACGTCGGCGACGTCCCACGTCCAGCGGTACTCCTCGCACCCGGTGATCCTGAAGGAGATCCAGGGCCCGTCCAGTACCTGTATCTCGCCGGTCGTCCCCGTCCGGATGAACCTGCGGTCGGCGTGGACGGCGGTGACCGTCGGTCCCCAGTCCGGCCAGCGCTCGGTGTCGGTGAGGATCTCCCAGGCGCGTTCGACCGGCGTGTCGATGACGCGACTCACCTCGATGCGGCGACCGTCCGGGGTACGGTCGAGGGCGACGTCGGTAGCGGGGCTCATGCCCGTCCGTTGGGGTGGCCGGGAAATAAAGACCGCGAGACTCGTCGCGCCCGGCCGGTATGACTAAAGGTCGTGCGCGCTTGGCTCCGACGATGATAACCGTCGAGGACCTCCGGAAGGAGTACGGCGGGTTCGTCGCCGTCGAGGGCAGCACGTTCGAGGTCGAAGGTGGCGAGGTGTTCGGCATCGTCGGGCCGAACGGCGCCGGGAAGACCACGACGCTGAAGATGCTGTCCGGGCTCGTCGAACCCACCGACGGAACCGTCTCCGTCGCCGGACGGGCGGCCGACGACACCGAGATGCGTCGCAACCTCGGGTTCCTGCCCGAGGAGTCCCCGCTGTACGAGGAGATGACCGGCGTCTCCTACCTCCGCTTTTTCGCCGATCTGTACGACGTTCCCACCGACGTCGCCAAACGGCGGATCCACGACGCATTGGACCGTCTGGACCTCGACCACCGGGAGCGAAAGATCGGCGACATGTCGAAGGGGATGAAACGGAAGGTGGCCATCGCGCGCAGTCTCGTCAACGACCCCGACGTCCTGATCTACGACGAACCCGCGAGCGGGCTGGACCCCCTGACGACCAACTACATCATCGACTTCACGCGTGAACTGGCCGAGGAGGGCAAGACCATCGTGTTCTCGGCGCACAACCTCTATCACGTCGAGTCCATCTGCGACCGGATCGTCGTGATGAACCACGGAAAGATCATCGCCCGGGGGTCCATCGACGAGATTCGCGAGCGCCACGGGATCACGGAGTACCACGTGTTCACCGACGTGGAAGTACCCGACGCGGTCAGGGACAACGGCCGGTACCTGACGGTCGTCGACTCGATGGACGACGTCGAGGGGATCCGCGACGCCGCGACGGAGCGCGGCGGTCGCGTCGAGGACATCCGGACCGAGGAGCCGAGTCTGGAGGACATCTTCCTCGACATCGCGGGCGAGACGCCGGAGGACGCGGAACGGGCGAGCGTCGACCGGGAGGCCGAGTCGTGAGGCCTCGGAAAGTCCTGCGGATCGCCTGGTGGGAAGTCACCAAGAGCGCCGGGACGGTCAACAAGTTCACGGTCGGCGTCGTCCTGGTCGGCGCCGTCCTCGCCGCGGTGGCGGGCCCGGCCGTCGTCACCGGTGGCGTCGACCTCGACAAGGGCATCTACCGGGTCCACGTCGACGACGACAGCCGGTACGAATCGATCGTCGACCGGAACGCGCAGTTCGAACGCGTCGAGGACGCCGACCGGGCGGACGTCGTGATCACGAACGACCGGGTGCTGTACGACCCGAACGATCGCAAGAGCCGGGCGGCCGCCTCGGAGTTCCGGGACGCCGTCGAGCGGTACAACAACCGGGAACTGCGGGCCGAAGACAACCGGTCCGCGGCCTTCCCGGTGGTCGTCTCACTGTCCTACGAGAGTCGACGGGGGAGCCTCGCGAACGTCTCCGACGGCGCCGACGGTGACGGCGGCGCCGGTGGCGACGGCACGGACGGCGGCGACGGAACGGATGGCGGTGACGGGAGCGACGGCGGAACTGGCGACGGCGGCGACGGCACGGACGGTGGCGACGGTGGGACTGCCGACGGCGGCGCAACCGGGGACGGAGCGGCCGGCGCGCCGGACGTCGGCGGACGCTCGACCGGCGGCGGCCTGTTCGGCGGCACGTCCCAGGGATCGCCGAGCGACATCGAACCGCCGTTCCCGTTCAAGTCGCTCGTCCTGGCGTTCGTCTTCGTCGTCCCGATGAACTTCGTCATCCAGGCGTACGGGTCGTCCATCATGGAGGAACGGCTCAACCGTCGGGGCGAACTGATGCTCGTCTCGCCGGTGACCCGCTACGAGATCGTCGCCGGCAAGACGCTGCCGTACTTCGCGGCGCTCCTGGCGGTCGAGACTGCCATCGCCGCCGCGGTCCACGGCGGTGCGATCGGCCCGAACCAGGGGCCACTGTCCGTCGCAGCGGTGATCCCTATCGTCCTCGTGTTCCTCGCCTTCACGTTCGTCGCGGGGATGTTCGCGCGGTCGTTCAAGGAGCTCTCCTTTGTCACCGTCTCGCTGTCCGTGTTCCTCACGTCCTACGTGTTCGTTCCGGCCATCTTCACCGAGATCACGCCCATCGCGCTCATCTCGCCGCTGACCATCGTCGTCAGGGACCTGGAAGGACTGGCCACGACGGCGCCGCAGTACCTGTTCTCGACGGTCCCGTTTTTCGCCTCGGCGGCGGTCCTGTTCGCGCTCGGAATCGGCATCTACCGCGAGGAGGACATGTTCACCCAGCGGTCGGTGCCGCTGAAGGCCCTGGACGCCGTCGCGAGTCGGATCGGCGGCCTCCGGTCGCTCGTGTTCCTCCCGATCCTCTTTATGCCGTTCGTGGTGATCGCGGAACTGCTGCTCGTCGCGTCGCTGTTCGCCCTGCAGGGCTTTGGCATCACAATTTTCCTGTTGCTGTTGGGCATCTCCGTCATCGAGGAACTCGCCAAGGCCGTCGGGCCGCTGGCGGGCTACGCCAAGGGACGGTTCGACCGGTCGGTCCGCTCTGCGCTCCTGGTCGGTGCCCTCTCCGGAGTCGGCTTCTTCCTCGGCGAGAAACTCCTGCTTGCCGTCCAGGTCGTCGGCCTCCAGGACGTGCCGGTCGGTGAAGACGCGTTCCCGCAAGCCCAGTCGGTGGACCCGCTGCTCGCGGTCGCCCTGCTCCTCGCACCGCTGGCCCTCCACGTGGTCACGGCCGCCATCTCGGCGGTCGGCGCCAGCCGCGAGGACAGGACCTGGCTGTGGGCGGTCGCACTCGCCGTGGTCGTCCACGTCGCCTACAACTTCGCGGTGGTGGCCTATGTCGCGTGACGACGACCGCCCGGACGGGCCGCGCCGGGACGGTGGCCCCAGCGAGGAGGGCGGCAGGAACCGCACGGGCAAGCGACCCCGGCTCACAATCGCGAAACGGGAACTCGCGTCGCTGCGCAGCGAGAAGACCATCGTCCTCGCGCTGGCGATTCAACTGTTCGTCGCGGGGTTCTCGTCATTTCTCGTCGTCGGCCTGGTGTCGATGTACGACCCGGCGGGCCCTCAGGGGTTCGAACTGGAGGTTGCCGTCACCGGCAACGCGTCCAGTGACCTCTCGGGGTCCCTCGCCCAGCGAGACGACATCGCGGCGAGCCAGTACGACACGCAGGCCGGGGCTCGGCGAGCGTTCGAGCGCGGTGACGTCGACGTCATCCTCGTCGCGACCCGCCAGGCGGACTCGACGGTACGGATACGCGCCGTGGTCCCCGACGGGTCGGTGGAGACGACGGTGACCGTCGTGCAACTCCAGAGCGCGCTGAAAGACTACGAGCGCGCCGAACGGCTCGACCGGGTGGAACACCTCGACCACACCCCCGTCTCGGTACCCGAACAGACCGGGTCCAGTCCCTACTTCGGGTTCACCTACACCATCCTCGTGCCGATGCTGATGTTCCTCCCCATCTTCATCAGTGGCTCCGTCGCGGTGGACTCGATGACCGAGGAGATACAGCGCGGGACGCTGGAACTCCTGCGGGTGTCGCCGGTGACGATGTGGGACATCGTCGACGCCAAACTGCTCGCGACGGCGTCGCTGGCGCCGGTCCAGGCGGTGGCGTGGCTCCTCCTGCTGGGCGCCAACGGCATCGCCGTCTCGAACATGGCCGGCATCGTCGCCGTCGTGACCGGGCTGGCGCTGACCATCACGACGCTCGGGCTGTCGCTGTCGCTGCTGGCACCGGACCGCAGGCAGGCACAGTTCCTGTACGCGACCGGCGTGCTCGGCATCGTCGCGCTGACGACGCTCCTGCCGGAGCACCCGGCGAACACCATCGCACGACTCGCCATCGGCAGTCCGGCGACGTCGACGTGGCTCGCGGTCGGCGCCTACGCGGTCATCGGCGTGGCCGGCTACCTGGTGATGCGGACGCTGGTCCGGCGGCTGGACCTGGATGGGCTGTAGCGTCACGGAACGGCGGGCGAGAGGCGTGGTCGGGAGGGCCGAACCGTCCGGGGCGGACCGCGACGACCCGTTCGCGTCGTCGGGTGGGTTTCGAGGGGCAGGCCAGTCGTCGTCGATCAGCCGGTGTCAGTCGTCGAGTGCGGCGACCTCGGAGCGCCCCGTGCCGACGCGACGCTCGAGGAAGTCGTCGAGCAGTTCCAGGGACCGGATCTTCTGGTCGATGTCGGTCGAGCCGTGGCCCTCCTCGCCGAGTTCCTCGTACTCGAAGTCGCCGTCCGGGCCTTCCTCGTAGCCGGCGTCGAGCAAGGCGTCACGGAGGATGCGGGCCTGCGAGACGGGCACGCGCGGGTCGTTGACGCCGTGAACGATCAACAGCGGCGCGTCGACGTTCTCGACGTGCGTGACCGGACTCCGTTCCTCGTAGAGGTCGGGGTTCTCCTCGGGCGTCCCCATGTTCTTGACCATGAGTTCGGTCCGGAAGTGGGGCATCGTGTTCTCGTACATGTCGACGAGGTCGGACAGTCCAACGGAGGTGACGCCGGCGGCGTACAGGTCGGGGTACTGGACCAT
>CAZIVN010000060.1:0-10860 GCA_964542685.1 uncultured Halobacteriales archaeon | reverse complement strand
CGGTCCTTGCCTCGAGAGGGCAAGATGATTGGCCGGACTACACCACCAGAGCAGGTGGTCCGCCCGTACTCGGGCACCCGAATCTGGGGGCAGGAGTAATTTAACGGTTGCGCTTCGGCGGTCGCCGTGCGGGGCGTTGCCGTTCGTCGATCCGTGGTCGTCGAGGGCGGTTCGAACTCCCGTCTCGGCCCGCCGTCCGGATCACTCGTCGTCGAACGGCGACCCCGCGGCGTCCGGTTCCTCGCCGTCGAGACTGATGATGTTCTCCCTGCCGACCCGCAGTTTCGAGATGGTCCCCTCGTCTTCCATGTCCGACAGCAGCATGCTGACCTTCGACTTCGACCAGTCCGTCTCCTCGACGATCTGGACCTGTCGCATCCGTCCGCCCCGGTCCTCCAGCATCGAGACCACCCGATCCTCGTCGGACAGCAGTTCCTCCGGCGGGACCACGGCCCCGTCCGCCTCCCCCTCCGAGGACTCGGCGGATCCCGTCGTCGTCCCGCCAGCGTCCGGGTCGTCGTCCACGATGTCGGTCGACGAGGCGCCGCCGAACCCACCCACGTTCCGGGCCCACACGACCGCACCGGCACCTACGACCAGGAGGAGGGCACCCAGTCCCAGGAGCATCGGCGACACGTCACCGCCGGTCGACGCCCGATTGGGCTCCGGTTGGGTCGTCGACGCCGCCGTTCCGCCCGACGTTCCCCCTGGCGTCGCCGTCGCGTCGGGCCCGAGCGTGGACGATCCCTCGGCGGTCGTCTCGCCGGGCGTCGTTGTGGCCGGAACGAACACGACTCTGGGCCGCCCGCTGGGGAAGTTCCGTTCCCCCTGCCAGGTGACGGTCGAGCTGACCGCGAGCGATCCGCCGTCGAGTGTCCCCTCGGGATCGATCGACTCGAACTGTAGCCCCGGGCCGGTGACGATCTGGAGCGACTTGTCCGCCGCGAGGAAGAGGCCGCCGTCGAACACGTCGCCGACGATCACGCGGTCGCCCTCGACGGCCGCGAAGGCCGTCCAGGTGAACGACATCTCGACGACGCCGAGGTCCTCGACGTCGCGGACGACGCGGGCCTCGCGGGCGAAGTTCCGGGCGTCCATCTCGCGGCCGGTTGCGTTGGCCGCCGACGCCGTCAGGGCCTCTGCCCGGTCGACGAAGTCGGTGTACAGCGGCGTCTCTTCCGTGTTGAACTCCGCTGCGAACGACTCGAACTGTTCCCGGGCCGTGTCGTTGGTCCCCAGGACGCGAACGTAGCGGAACTGCCAGCGGGCAGAGCCGTTCGCGAACACCTCGATCCGGAACCGCGTGCGGTCGAACTCCGCGGCCGGACCCACGGCCGCGGACTCGGCGTCGACCGCCGGATCGGCCGCGGCGTCCGCGCCGCGATCGGGGGCGGACGCCGACGTCGTGGGCCCGGCCCCGGCCGTTCGGTCCCCCGGGGTGGCGTCCTCGACCAGAACGGCGGTCCCGCCGACGAGGACGAGCGCGAGGACCAGACAGCCCACGACCCACCGTCTCATGGCCCGACGTGCGAGCGGCCGCACTAAATCGCTTTCGGGGCTCCGGATGTCCTATCGCAGTACCGAACTTTCGGGGCTTCCGGTCGCAACCGAGGGGCCCGTTGGCCGTCGTCAGCGGTACTGGACGCCGTCCGAGACGACGTGACGGGGATCGGTCCAGGCCGCCGGAGCCGAGAGCGGGTTATCCTCCAGGACCAGGAGGTCCGCACGGTACCCCGTCTCGACGCGGCCGACGTCGTCGAGGCCGAGCAGTTCGGCGCCGTTGACGGTCGCCGCCTCGAGTGCGGCCTCCGGCGAGAGGCCGTGCTCGACCATGTGCGCCATCTCGGTCGGGAGGTCCTCGAAGTAGTTGAACGGCGTGCCGGCGTCGGTGCCCATCGCGACCCGGACACCCGCGTCCGTCGCGTGGTCGAACGCCTCGTCGAACGCCTCGCCGGCCCGTTCGGCCTTCTCGACGGCCCACTCGGGGATGCCGGCCTCGACACCGTTCTCGACGATACCGTGCAGTGCGGAGGCGGTCGGGACCCAGAACGTCCCCTCGGCGGCCATCGTCTCCGCCGCCTTGCGATCCATGAACGTCCCGTGTTCGACGCTGGTGATGCCCGCCTCGGCGGCGTTCAGGATGCCCGCGGCGCCGTGAGCGTGGGAGGCGGTCGGAACGCCCTTCGCCGACGCCGCGTCGACGATTGCCTCGAGTTCCGGCGGCGTCAGTTCCGGCCCGCCGATGTCGGCGCCTTCCGTGAGGACGCCGCCGGTCGCCATGCACTTGACGACGTCCGCACCGCGTTTGACCTGCTCGCGGGCCGCCTTGCGCGTCTCGTGTGGGCCGTCGGCTTCCCGGCCGAACCAGTGGCCGTGTCCACCCGTCATCACGATCGCCTGGCCCGCAGCGTGGACGCGCGGGCCCGGGAGGTCGCCGTCGGCGACTGCGTCGCGTGCCGACAGCGAGATGCCGGCCCGCGATCCGAGGTCCCGGACCGTCGTCACCCCGGCGTCCAGTGCGGCCTCCAGGTTCCGGACGGCGGTAAACGAAGAGCGTGGAACGCTCTCGTCGCGCTTGCTCTCTGGGTCCGGGCTCCCGTCCATCAGCAGGTGGACGTGCGCGTCGATGAGTCCGGGCGTGACGTAGCCGCCCGAGGCGTCGATCGTTCGGTCCCCGTCGGGCACGTCGCCGATCGCGACGATCTCGCCGTCCTCGACGGCGACGTCCGCCCCCCGGGCCCCGTCGACGTCGACGACGGTCCCACCAGTGATCGTGAGCATACCCCCATCCACGCCAGGCGGGGTCCTAAAAGTCCGGATAGCGGTAGCCGAGACCGCCCCGCTCGCCTACCGCCCGTCGGAGGAGCGTCGCTCGTAGGTGACGAAGGAGAGGTCTTCCCGGTCGTCCCGGGACCGCTCGACCCACTCCGCGGGGTCGACCGCGGGGAAGTAGGTGTCGCCGTCGACGGTCGCGTCGAGCTCTGTCAGGACGAGGCGGTCCGCGACCGGCATCGTCGCCTCGTACACCGACCCGCCGCCGGCGACGTACACGGTGTCGCGGTCGGCCGGGAGGGCGCCGGCGGCAGTCTCCAGGGCCGCGGGGACGGAGTGCGCCAGCAAGACCCCCTCGGGGAGCGACAGGTCCTGCGAGGAGAGCACGACGGAGGTCCGCTCGGGGAGCGGTTCGCCCAGGCGGTCGACGATCCGTTCGTACGTCCGCCGGCCGAGGACGACCGGGTGGCCAGTCGTCGTCTCCCGGAAGTGACGCAGGTCTTCGGGGTAGTGCCACGGCATCTCGCCGCCCCGGCCGATGACGCCGTTCTCGGCGACGGCCGCGATGAGGGCGACGTCGTAGTCCCGCTCCTCGCGGGGCGGGACCGCGTCCGTCTCGCGGTCCTCGGACGACGCGTCCCCGGCCATCACTCGGCCACCGCGAACTCGATGCCGGGCGCGGGGTCGTAGTCCAGCAGTTCGACGTCCTCGAAGGTCAGTTCGTCCAGTGGGACGTCGGCCACCGCCAGGCGCGGCCGGTCGCGGGGTTCGCGGGCGCACTGCTCCAGCAGTCCGGGCACGTGGTCGTACCCCGCGGACTCCTCTTCGGGGGCCGACTCGCGGACCCAGTCCCGGACCGCGCGGTACTCCTCGCGGTCCGCGACGCTCGCGAGTCGGTCCTGCAGTTCGCCAAGGTTGTCAGCGTACCACTCCCCGCGGGCCCCCTGGCCGCAGTAGACGTGTGCGTCGACGATGGTGTGGGCGAACCGCCCCGGTTCGAACCCCGTGCGGCCCGCGATCAGGTGTGTCAGAATCGAGTACGCGGCGACGTTGAACGGGATGCCCAGTGCCACGTCGCCCGACCGCTGGGTGAGGTGACAGTGCAGGCGGTCGCCCTGGACGTTGAACACGAACGTGTAGTGACAGGGCGGCAGCGTCGAGACGGCGGCGTTTGCCGGGTGCCAGGCGTCGATCACCAGTCGTCGGGAGTGGGGGTTCTCCTCGAGCTGGTCCATCACGTAGGCGACCTGGTCGAACGTCCCCTCGTCGTTCGTCCAGCGCTGGGCGTCTGCCGGCCAGCTCTCGCCGGGCAGACGGTCGCTCTCGTCCGGAATCGGGAACCGACGCCAGAACCGGCCGTACGCAGTGTCCAGACGCCCGTTCTCGTCGGCCCAGGCGTCCCAGATGGCCGTCTCCTCGCGCAGGTTCCGGACGTGTTCCTCCCCCGAGAGGTACCAGAGGAGTTCGTGGATCAGCGAGTTCCACCGGTACCCCGAGAGGTCCTTGGTCGTCAACAGCGGGAACCCCTCCGAGAGGTCCACCTCGTAGTGCCGACTGAACGCCGCGACGGTGTCGACGCCCGTTCGGTTCGGTTTGTACGTGCCCGCCCGGAGCACGCCGTCGACGAGTTCCTGGTACTGCTCCATCGGTGAGTGGGTGCGGAGCAGCCGTCTTAACTCCCCGGGTTCGGGGTCCGGTCGACGAACTCGACGACGTGCTCGGCGACGGCCTCGCCGGCGTCCTCCTGGAGGAAGTGGCCCGCGCGCTCGACCCAGACGTCCGGTTGTTCGCTCGCGGTCGGGAGCAGGTCCCGCATCGGGTCGCGCGCGCCGTGGAAGATGGGGTCGCTGTCGCCGAACAGGACGAAGGCGGGCTTGTCCCACTCCGTCAGGCGTTCCTTCGCGTCTCGCAACAGCTCCGCTCCGGGGTCGTCCGGGTCTTTCGGGACCAGGCCGGGAAACGTTCGCATCGCGGCCTTCGACCCCTCGTCGGTGAACGGCGCGCGGTACGCGGCCATGGCCGCGTCGCTCACCTCCCGGGCACACCCCTTCCGGATCAGTCGGGCGGCGTCCAGGTCCGCGGCCGTCTCGACGACCTCCGCGAAGTTGAACCAGACGTCCGGAATCGGCTGGGTGCCGTCGGGCAGGCCGGTGTTCATCGGCACCAGTCGCGCGAACCGCTCCGGGTTGTTCGCGGCGTAGGGCAGTCCGAGCAGGCCACCCCAGTCCTGGCAGAGCAGGGTGACGTTCGTGAGGTCCAGGGCCTCGACCAGCGCCGCCAGCGCGTCGTAGTGCAACCGCACGCTGTAGGCGTCCCGGTCGGTGAACGTGTCCGACCGACCGAAGCCCAGCAGGTCCGGCGCCACCACCCGACCGCGCTCGGTGAGCGGTGGAATCATCTTCCGGTAGAGGTACGACCACGTCGGTTCGCCGTGCAGGCAGAGGAACGTCTCCTCGCCGCTCCCGGCGTCGGTGTAGGCCATGCGAACCTCGTCGTCGGCCGGCGTCGCCTCCCGCACGTCGACGAACGAGTGGTCGTACGGGAAGTCCTCGACGTCCGCGAACCGCTCCGGCGATGGGCGTCTGATGTGCATGCTGGAGGGTCGGGGGGCGGACCGAAAGGGTTTGTGCCGGGCGGCGTCAGGGCGGCGTCGCCGTCTCCTCCGCGAGGCGCTCGGGTGCCACGCGGCCGTACCGGACGATGGCGTCGTCGAACTCGAGGGGCGTCCGGTCGCCGTCCGTGACGCCCCGGTCCGGGGAGTCGCGGAACTGTCGGGCGACGAACCGGTCGGCGACGACCGCGAGGCGGCCGTCGTCGGCCTCGTCGACCCGGTCCTGTGCCTGTGCGACCAGGAGGGCGGCTGTGTACGTGTCGAACACGAGGTCCGCGAGGCGCTTTGCCTTCAGTTGTGCGTACTCGGCGTCCTCCGTGGCGAGCGTCGCCATCGCGGTCCCGAGGTCGGCCTGGGCCTCGCGGACCTCGTCGGCGAGGTCGGCGACGAAGGGGTGCTCGGCCCGGTCGCAGTAGTCGTCGATCCGGGCGAGCAGCGGTTCGTGGGCGTCCTCGCGGTCCAGGGCCCGCAGGAGGTCCAGCGAGAGGATGTTCGAGGTCCCCTCCCAGATGGGCAACACCTGCGCGTCCCGGAGCAGGCGGTGGGTGACGAAGTCGTTGACGTAGCCGTTCCCGCCGAGAATCTCCATCGCGTAGGAGGCGTCGTCGACGGCCATCCGGCCCAGGCGGTACTTCGCGACCGGGATCAGCGCCCGCATCAGGCGGTAGGCCTCCTCGTCGTCCTCGCGTTCCCGGCGGTCGAACGCGCGGGCGGCGTCGAAGGCGAAGGCGGTCATCGCCTCGTGGTCGACGGCCATCTCGACGAGGTCCGCCTGCATCAGGGGGTACTCCGCGATGGGACTCCCGAAGGCCTCGCGGTGCTCGGCGTGGACCGTCGCCTCCAGGAGCGCCCGCCCGACGATGCCACAGGAGGCGACGGCGTTCGCGAGGCGTTCGAGGTTCAGCATGTCGGTCATGTACTTGAAGCCGCGTTCCGCCTCGCCGATCAGGTAGCCCGTCGCGCCGCGCAGTTCCACCTCGCCGGTGGGCACCGAGATGGTGCCGAGTTTGTCCTTCAGGCGGCGGTACAGCTGGTCGTTCAGGTCGCCGTCGACGGTGTGGGGGACGAGGAACAGCGAGAGGCCGTCGGTGCCCTCCGGGGCGTCCGGCGTCCGGGCCAGCGCGAGCGTTCCCTCCGCGTCGATGTTCGAGCAGAACCACTTCTCGCCGGTGAGTTCGTACTCGTTGCCGGCGACGTGTTCCGCGGTGGTCTCGGCGGCCCCCACGTCGCTGCCGCCCTGTTTCTCGGTGAGGAACATCGCCCCCTCGATCACGTCGTCGCCGTCCCGGGTGACCATGCCCTCGTAGTACTCCCGGAGTCGCTCGTCGTCGGCGTACTTGTCGAGGACGAGTGCCGCGCCGGCGGTCATCGACACCGGACAGTAGAACCCCGGATCGGCGTACGACAGCAGGTAGCCCATCGCCAGCGAGTGGGCAAAGGGGAGCGGTTCGTCGGCCCCCGGCGGCGCCTCGAAACTGTCGGCGACGATGCCGTTCCCGTAGGCCAGTCGCTCGTTCTCGAACTGCGCGGGGTGGTACTCGACGTGGTTCTGTACCTCACCCTCGGCGTCGTAGGTGTGCAGTTCCGGGCCGTGGTCGTCGATGGTGTCGGCGTTGTCGGCGATGGTCGTCGCCGCGTGGGCCCCGAACGCCGACAGCAGGTCCGTCCCGAGGTCCACCTGGTCGTCGGGATAGACCCGACGGACCTCCCGCCGGAGGGTCCGGTCGAGGGCGAAGTAGTTCGTCCCCCGCCCGTCCTCGAAGGTGCCGTAGTCGATGGGTCGCTCCATGTGATCGGATTGCACGCCACCAATCATAAACGCTCGGTTCGTTTCTCACGAGGCCCCTGCAGGGCCGCGAGCGGCGACGTGCGACGTCGGCCGCATTCACAACCGGTAAAGTCGGACCGCCCCTCCGACCGAGCGATGGACGTCGCACGCCTGGCCGACCGGCACGTCTCGCCGGTGGCCGCACTCGCGGTCGCGGTGCTCGCGGTGTCGACCAGCGCCATCCTCGTCCGGTGGAGCCAGGCCCCGAGTGCCGTCAAGGCGCTGTACCGCGTCGTGTTCATGACGGCGCTGGTCGCGCCCGTCGCCGTGATCCGCGACCGCGAGGACCTCCAGCGCATCGGGCGCCGGGACCTGCTGGTGGCACTGGCCGCGGGGGCCGCGCTGGCGGTCCACTTCGCGGCCTGGTTCGAGAGCCTGGAGTTCACCACCGTCGCCGCGAGCGTCACGCTGGTCCAGACCCAGCCGCTGTTCGTCGCCGCCGGCGCCGCCCTGTTCCTCCGCGAGAAGGTGACTCGCCTGACCGTCGTCGGGATACTCGTCGCGGTGGTCGGCGTCGGAATCATGTCCGCCGGTGAGGCGTCGACCGGCGGCGGGAGCGACCCACTGCTCGGCAACGCACTCGCCGTCGCGGGCGCCGTCGCCGCCGCGGGCTACGTGCTCGCCGGACGGTCGCTCCGCCAGCGGATCTCCCTGTTTCCCTACGTGACGGTCGTCTACGCCGCCTGTTCGGCCGTGCTGCTCGGAATCGTCCTCGCGCAGGGCCACGCCCTGCTGTCGTACCCGCCCCGCGAGTGGGCGCTCTTCCTCGCGATGGCCGTCGGCCCGGGCCTGTTCGGCCACACCGTCGTCAACTGGGCGCTGGAACACCTGGAGTCGAGTCTCGTCAGCGTCTCGCTGCTCGGAGAACCCGTCGGGTCGTCGCTGCTTGCCCTCTGGTTGCTCGCGGAGGTTCCCGGCCCGTGGACCGTCGTCGGCGGGGTCGTCGTCCTCGGCGGGATTTACGCCGTCGCACGGGCACGCGAGGCCGAGTCGTGAACTGTCTCGGGGTCGGGCCCCGAGCAGTCCCGTAGAAACGACGGCACCACCCGGCGACGGTTCACTCCCCGGAACTCGCAGTCGGCGGTTCGCGCACGCGAGACGTTACTGCCGTTTCGGTGAAGTCGACGGTCAGTTCGTCCACCGTGCGTCGGTAGACGTTCGTCCGGCGTCCCTGATCGGACAGTTCCCGGCCCTCGCGTCGCAGGAGGCCCGCCTCGACGAGGTCCTCGATGCGGCGGTAACAGGTCGCGATGGGGACGTCCATCCGGTCGCTGAGTTCCTGTGCGGAGATTGGCGACTCCGCGGCCGCCAGAATCTCGGCGCTGTACTGCGATCCGAGTGCGTCGAGCAGTCGTTCGGCGTCGGCGTCGTCCACCGTCTCCAACGTGCTCTCGCTCATCGTCCGCCCAGATGTCGTTATCAAAAGTGAAAGTTACGGCCGCGGTCGGCGGTCCACCCGGCCGCCGGGGTGGACGACCCGGTGACGTTTTGCGGCGGCGGTCCAAAACGGCCGACGTGTCGCGTCTCGTCGGGCGAACGGTGCGCGGGCTGGTCGCGATGAGTCGCCCCGACCAGCTGGCGCTGATCGCGTTCGTGTACGGCCTCGGGGCTCTCGTCGCCGTCCGGCGCGGGGCCAGCCCGTCGGTCGACGCCCTGGTGTTCGGCGTCGGTGCGGTGGTGCTGGTCTCGGCCAGCGTCCACTACGTCAACGAGTACGCCGACCACGAGACAGACCGGCTGACGACCCGGACGGACTTTTCGGGCGGGAGCGGTGCCCTCGAACGGTTCGGCCTCCCGCGACGCCTCGCGCTGGACGCTGCAGGAGTGACGCTCGTCGGTGGCGCCGCGATGACGATACTGGGCGCCGTCACAGGACTGCTGTCGGGCCAGGCCGTCGCCGGCCTGACCGTCGTCGCTGTCCTGGGCTGGGCCTACTCGTTGCCGCCGGTCGCACTGTCCTGGCGTGGCCTCGGAGAGGTGGACAACGCGGTACTGGGCGGTGTCGTGCTCCCCGCGATCGGCGCCGCCGTCGCGACCGGCTCCGTCTCACTCCGGACCGCCGCGTCGTTCGCGCCCTTTGCCACGCTCGTGTTCGCGAACCTGCTGGCGACGGGCTGGCCCGACCGGGAGGCCGACGCCGCAGTGGGCAAGCGGACCCTACCGGTTCGCTGGTCGCCCGCACGACTGCGCCGCGCCTACTGGGCCGCAGTGGCAGCGAGCGCGGCCGGCCTCCTCGCGGTGTGGGTCGTCGGGTGGCTCCCGACGGTCGTGATGGCCGCGACGCTGCCGGCGTACGGCCTCGCCGTCTGGGCCGGGCGAGCGTACACCCGACGCCGGTCCCCGTTCCCCTCCGTGACCGCGATGGTCGCCTACGCGGGCGCTCACGCTGTCGGCTGGGCCCTCTACGGGCTGGACGGCGTGTCGCCGTGACCGCTGCTGGCTGGACGGCGTGTCGCCTCCCCCGAGCCGGGAGATATCACCCCGTCGGAACCGCGTTGATGGCCGCTGCGTCCAGCCAGACGACGGTGTGACCGTCGCGGTCGAGTCGTCCCTCGACGTGCTCCAGGTCGGCCGGCGGCGGCGTGACGGCGTCCTCGTCGACGCGTTCGACGCCGAGGACGTCGTCGACGAGCCACCCTACCGCGCGACCGTCCGTGATGCCGTGGAAGACGACGACCAGTCGGTCCTCGTAGTCCCGAGCCTCGCGGACACCGAACAGTCGCGCCACGTCGAGCACCTCGACGAGCGTGCCGGCGACGTGCAACTCCCCGATGGCAGTCGCCCGGACCCCCTCCGCCGACGCGAGTTCGCCGTCCCCGAGGACGTTCGCCACCCGGTCGTTGGCGACGTAGTACCGGTCGCCGTCGAGTTCGAACGCCAGGACCGGCGTCTGCTCGTCCGACATGGGTCCGGGGTTCGCCCCCGGCCGGGATAAAGGAGGGGGGAGGTCGGGAGCGCGGGCCGACCACCTGGCGTCGGTTCGGGGACCAACGTTATTACCGAGCGGCGACCACTGGCGACAACGATGGCATCGGAGCTTCCCGACGACATTCTGGGCGTCGACGAGGACGGCGATGGCGGTGGCGACGACGGGGAGGAGGTCGAGTACCAGCGGATGGTCGTCTTCCGTATCGGGTCCGCGACCTACGCGGCGCAGGTCGACGCGGTCCGGACCGTCGTCGAACCGACGGACCTGACGGACGTTCCCCGGTCGTCGCCCGCGATCGAGGGCGTGATGGACCTCCGGGGCGACATCACCGCGGTGATCGATCCGCACGTCCACTTCGCGGACCTGAGTCCCGGCGAGACCGACCAGCGCGTGGTCGTGATCGATCGGGGGCCCGACAGACAGGCCGCCGGACTGCTGGTCGACGGGGTGTCGGGCGTGGAGTCGGTTCCGGCGCCGTACTTCTACGACGTCGAGGATGAGGACGCCGAGACGGAGCCGTTCCGCCGGGTCGGCGAACTGGTCGTCGCGACGATTCAGCGCCCCGACGACGGCGGCACGGAGCGCATCGGCGTCTTGGACACCGAGGCAGTCGTTCAGGCGTCCGCCGGACGGAATCCGGAGTCGTCCGCCTGATACGGTTCGGTTGCAGCTACTGGCGAGGGCACCAGCACCGTGGGCAGGCGCCCCAGTACCCAGTGA
>CAZIVN010000059.1:0-10907 GCA_964542685.1 uncultured Halobacteriales archaeon | reverse complement strand
CGATGGTCTTCTGGTGGTACAGCGTCGAGAGGTCCGAGTCGATGGGGTCTGCAGGCGTCGAGAAGTACAGCTTCTCGTCGGGGTGATCCGGTTCGCCGACGACCTGTTCGATGATGAGTTTCATCATCGGAATCGCGGACTTCTCGTCGCTCGACAGGATCCCGTGTTTCATCGGGCGACGGGTCTTCTTGTTGAAAATGTTGGCGAAGTTCAGGGCGTCGTCGCCGACGACGTACACCTTGTCGTCCTTGCGGATGTGAAGCACCTCCGAGCGACTGAGCATCTGCTCGGCCATGTCGGAGTACTCGATTTCTACGAACGAGTTACGCTGCTGCACGAACACCGTGTCGTTACCATCCTGTTGTGCGGACAGGATGTTCATTGTGCCGACGTCTAGGCCTTTGGCCATACCTACTCCAAGATAGCCCCCCTCTATAAAGGTATGTGAAATTTGTTCATCAGCTCACGCGGTGGAATCTAAGCGTCGGCGAGCCGAAAGGAGCGACGGCAGACTCCCGGTGCGTTGCAGCGACTCGCTCCGGCGTCAGTTCACCCGAACAGTCCGCGTAACCAGGCCAGGAGTCCGCCGCCTGCCGAGTCGCCGTCTGCCTCGGCGTCGACCTCCTCCTGTTTCCGCTGTTCTCTGAGTTCCTGGAGTTTCGCCGTCTGATCGTCGACGGTCGACTCGGACGTCGCGGTGTTTTTCTGCCCGCCACGCAGTCCCTGGAGCGCGGACAGCTGGTTGTCGACGCCCGACGAGCGTGTCGTGGTCGCGGCGTCGGCGTCGGTGAATCCCTTCGCGTCGATGTCGGCGTCGGTGTCGAAACTGATCGACCGGCCCTCGTGTTTCCGGACGCCGCCCCAGGACAGTTCGACGTCTTTCATCGCGTCCTCGATGTCGGACTGAATCTCCTCGTCGCTGTAGGACTCCTCTGGTTCGTCCTCCTGGACGGGTTCGATGTCGGCCGGCGACGGTCGCTGGACGCGCTGGATCTGTTCGGCCACCAGCGCTGCGCCCGTCGATCCCACGACGAGCGTCAGGCCCACGGCGTACAGTCCGAGGACCGTCACCGTCTGTCCGGTGCCGTACGCCTGCCAGTTCTCCCAGTAGGCCCCTCGGAACGTGAACACCGCGAGCAGGATCATCACGTCCCCGAGCGCCGTCGCTGCGACCGCGCGCTCGTCGATCGGTAGCAACACGACGATACCCGACGTGGCGAGGGGAATCGACAGCATCCCCATGCCGAACGCCCACTCCGTTACCCGGAAGTACGACACCGTATCCGGCTCCGTCGAGAGCAGGGCGAACACGAAGATCACGAGCGCACTGACCGCCAGTGCGACCCCGGCGAAGAACAGCCCGAACCCGAGGTAGATGTCGGCCGCTTCGTCCGTGTCACCGATGTACGTCTCGTAGACGTCGAACAGGACGTTGTCCGGTAGCTGCTCGCTACCGGCCTCGTTCGAGTCGGAGTCGTCCTCTGTCATAGCCGGGGATTTTACTTCCAGGTGTATCACTGTTCCCCTCCAATTTACACCTACCACCACCGCTGAAAAATGTTGGCCCTCTCAGGTGTCAGCGGCCGGCCGGACGTCGATTGCACGAGCGGCCTCCAGGACCGTCTCGTGGACGCGACCGTTCGAGGCGACGAGGCCTCTCGCGTCGTGGTGCCAGCGGTTCCCCTCGAGGTCGGTCACCGTCCCACCGGCGGTCCGCACGAGGTGGACGCCGGCGATGGTGTCCCACGGGTGGGCGTCGACGTTCGTGACCACGCCCTCGATTGCACCCGCCGACAGGAGACTCAACGCGGCCTGTGCGCTGCCGAACCGGCGCAGATCCGCGAAGCGTTCGACGATCGCGGTCGTCGCGTTCGCGTACTCCTCGCGGCGGTTTCGTTCCCACCAGATCGTCGGGGCCACGACGGCCAGTTCCGGGTCCGCGACGTCGCTGACCGAGATCGGATCCCCGTTCAACGTCGCGGTCACGCCGTCTGCTCGGTACGTGTCGCCGACGCTGGGGAGGTCGTTCGCGGCGGCGACCGGTTCCCCGTCCTCGACGGCCGCGACGCTGGTCGCGTACCACCGAATCCCCCGGACGTAGTTGTTGGTGCCGTCGATCGGGTCGACGACCCACGCTGGACCCGCGTCCGGGACGTCCGAGCGGGCACCCTCCTCCTCCCCGACGACCACGTCGTCCGGGTACGCTTCACGGACGTGTTCGACCACCGTCTCCTGGGCGGCTCTGTCGGTCTCGGTGACGTAGTCCGTCTCGCCCTCCTTCGTCTCGACTTCGATGTCGCCCCGGAACGACGCTTCGGCGACCGCACCCCCCGCCGTCGCGGCCCGTTCCGCGACTACTGCTCGTTCGTCGCTCATGGCCCCGACGTTCCCCTCGCTGCGTCATAAGGGCTGTTATCGCCGTCCCGCTGCCGGCAACCGGGAGAGCGCGGGGACCGACCGGCCGCCCTCATCCAAAGAGTCAACACAGTCGAGAGTCTTGTCGGGAGCAACGAGGACACCGTGGCACGCAGGTCGCGTCGGCAATCGGACACCGATACTTTCGAGACGGTACTCGACCTCCTCGAACGGTGGGACCCGGAGTTCAAGTCCTACACCGTCGCGAGCGAGCGGATGCAGATTTACCTCGACCGGGCACTCAATCCGGATCCGATCGACGCCGCGGCGTACGACGTCCGGACCCCACACAAACCGGACACCGCGGACATCGTGATCGACGACGACCTGGGTATCAACGTGTACCGACAGTTCCGAGAACAGGAGTACAACCAGTTCCGGGCGCTCGTCCACGACTGCAGACAGGACAAACTGATCGTCTGGGCCTACCAGTTGCCCATCGACGACAGTTCCAGGGACCAGTGGGAGTTCGCCCGGTCGCGATACACCGGCGGGGCCGGGGCGATGTCCGACATCAGGTTCATTCACTACATCCCGGAACGGGACGACGAGGGGGCGGTCGAACTGCTCCTCGAGTATCCGGAGGCGACGCTGTTCGCAATCCTCTCCGGTATCGTCGGTGTGTCGCTGATTCTCGGTACGTTGCGCAACGCCCGCTCTATCGTCGGCGGGCCCGTCGTCACCGGCATGACGTCGCTGGTGCTCGTGGTCTTGCTCATCCTGCTTTGGGGGGCCAATCGCTGACGGGGACTGTGTCCCGCTTCAGGTCCGGACCCTGTGTTCGAACAACTGGACGCTGTTGTCGCCGCTCTCCGACTCCCAGACGACCAGGACGCGGTCGTCGGTGTTGAGTCTCGACGAACCGGACCCGTACTTCGTTATGTTCACCTCGTCGCCCGCGGTGATCTCACCGCTCCCGTCCCAGACGACGTCTCCCGACTCGTTTTTCGCCGGGTCGCCCTCCACAGTCACCGTGACCTGGGCTTCGTCTATCGTGCTCCCGCCCTCGTGACTGATGACGATCGACGTGTTTCCGTTGGCGATCTGTTGCTCGACGACCGAGAGGCGGGCCTGCGGCGAGGTTTCTCCGACGGCCCCGCCGAGGTCCAGCACGAACGATCCGATCACCGCGACCAGGATGATCGTGATCGCCACCATGAGGACGGTGCTAACCACGGACGAAACGGCGTCGTCCTCCCGGAAGAGGTCGGTGACCTGCATGGGTCTGGCGTCGGGGCTCCTTGGCGGTGCTTCTCCAGCGCGAGTGATGAATCTGGCGGCCAAACCGCAAGCATGCGACGGGATACGTCCGTATCGAGTTGCTGAAAAACAAACGCCAGCGTCGGCGAAACTTACGCTACGCACCGGACACGGGGTTCGCCGCCGGCATCGGTCGCTGTTCGTGAACGGTGTGAGAGTAGTGCGAGGGCAAGACGCTCCGTCTTGCCACACGTGTACGGTCGAGGACCGCACAGAGGTGCGAGGGAAGGGATTTGAACCACGGTCGGAGGAAACCGCCTCCCTGATTCAAATCCCTTCCGCGTGCATTCCGACACTCGCGTATTTCTCGTGTCGGGATGCGAGGGAAGGGATTTGAACCCTTGGACCCCTACGGGAGCGGATCTTGAGTCCGCCGCCGTTTCCAGGCTTGGCTACCCTCGCGCCCCGTGGCCGCCACTGGGAAACGAGGGCTAATAAGTGATGCGAGAAACGGCCGGTACCGAACGAATCGTTCCAGCCTGGAGTCGGGACGGGAGACGAGTCCCCAACCGTCCTTCACGCCGTCGGCGATCTGACGGCCAGGGACGTCACGGCCGCTGCCCTCGTCAGGGTTTTGAGGCCGCCCGCCCTCGTCGTCGTATGGACGACCACACGCGCGACCCGGCCGTGGAGCCGCCGGCGAGGGGCGACCCCGCGGGGTGGCGCGCGGACGGGCGCTGGGAGCACGCGACCTGTCGACGGGCGACCGTCCACGGGGTCCGCCTGTACAACAGCGGGGAGTACCACGAGTCTTTCGAGAATGTTTGGCTAAGTGTAAACAAATCGTACCGAAAAGGAACCGATTTCGAGCGGCCAGCAACTGGCCTATGAACGACCATACGCGGGACCCGACCGTAGGCCCACCGATTTCAGGGAACCCGACCGGGTGGAACCCGGAACCCGGGAAGTGGGAACACGCTACCCTTCGGCGGGCGGTGATTCACGGCGTGCGGCTATACAATTCCGGGGCGTTCCATGAATCGCATGACTGCTTTGAATCAGAGTGGTATAATTACGGGAGCGGGACCACCGAAAGCGCCTTCGCTCATGGAATGGTACAAGTCGCGGCGGGCGCGTACAAGCACTTCGACTTCGAGAATGACGACGGTATGCGTAGCCTCTTCGACACGGCGTTGCAGTACCTCCACGGCGTCCCCCGCGACTACTACGGCGTGGACGTTCTCGACGTCCGGACGACGCTGGCGAACGCGCTGTCCGACCCCACCGTGCTCCACGGCTGGCGGATCGAACTGGACGGGGAGCGACCGGAAGCGGGACCGGAGGATCACGCCTACGCCGAACGTCTCGAGTGATACGAACCAGTGCGAGACGCCAGAGAGAGGGTACTACAGCCAACCGGGTCAGGCGTCCGCCAGCGGGAGTTCTACGACGAACACCGACCCACTGGGGTCGCCGTCCTCGACCCACAGCCGACCGTCGTAGGTGTCGACGAGCGTGTCAACGAGATACAATCCGATCCCGGTCCCCTCGCTCTGTAATCTTCGCTCGCCTTTCCCGAAGATCGCCGCTTTCCGGTCGTCGGGGACGCCGGGCCCGTTGTCGGCGACGCGGACCTGAACGCTGGTTTCCGATTCCGTCACCGTGACTCTGACTTCCGGGACCCGTTTGTCGTTGTGCTGGACCGCATTTTTCAGCAGGTTCCGGAACACGGAGTCCAGCATATCGTTGGCCAGAACGTCCACCTCCGGAATCTCCCCGTCGATAGTGAACACGGCGGTTTCCTCCCCAGACCGTACCCGATCCACCACCTCGCGGACGACAAGAGCGAGATCGGTCCGCTCCAGTTCGGTGTTTCCCTGCAACATCACGTCTGCGAGTTCCCGTGCCGTGTCGGTGAGGTCCACGGCGTTCCGGGCACTGTTCAGGACCGTCTCGACGTGTTCGTGTCCGGCCTCGTCGACGTGGCCCTCTCGTTTCAGCGTGTCCGTCGCGAGGAACACCTTCTGGAGATCGTTGCGGATGTCGTGGCGCACCATCTGGTTGAGTACCGTGAGGTTGTCTCGCTGGCGTTCGAGGGCTGCTTCGTACTCGTTCCGTTCGGTGACGTCGCGAGCGACGGTGTGTACGTAGACCTCACCGCCGATGTCGATCCGCCGGTTGCTGAACTCGACCGAGACGACCGTTCCGTCGCCTCGCAGTACCTCTGCTTCGGTGGTAGCGGGGTTGCCAGCGAGGATCCGGTCGTGGGACTCCAGGTAGGCTTCCGGATCCGGGTCCTCGTGGAGGTCCGTGATTCGCATCGACAGTAGGTCGTCGCGGTCGTAGCCGGTCAGTTCCGTCGCGGCGTCGTTGACGTCGACGAAATTCGCATCCCGGTCGGTGATGAAGATGGCGTCGCGGCTGCCCTCGAACAGCGCCGTCCGCCACTGCCGTTCCTCTCGCAGCGTCCGTTCCCGCTCTTTGCGTTCCGTGATGTCCTGGATCGCCCCTCGAAGCGCTACGATGGTCCCGTCCTCGGTGACCGCTTCTCCGTTCGACGTGATCCATCGGACGCGGTCCTCGGCCGTCAGCAACCGACATTCGACTTCGTACGGGTCGCCGGTGTCACGACACCGCTCGACCGCTCGTTCGATCGTCGTTCGGTCCTCAGGGTGATACAACTCGAACGCCGCTTCGACTGTCGGATCGTGCGAGTCGGACGGGAGGTCGTAGATAGCGTACGTCCCTTCGGTCCACCGCAACTCGTCGGTCTCCACGTCGAGTTCCCACCCGCCGACGTCACTGAGTCGTTCCGCGTGCCTGAGGAGGTCGCGACTCCGCTGGAGTTCCCGTTCGCGTTCCTTCCGCTCCGTGATGTCGGTGTAGATCGCGTAGTTGAAACTGTCCGTCTCACCGGTTGCCCGGAGCAGGAAGTCACGCGGTCCGTCCGCGGTCTGTCGGGCTACCTCCCGTGGCCCGATCTCCCCGTCGCGGATCTCCTCGTCGATGGCCTCAACTTCGTCTCGCTTGCCCTCGGGAGTGATGAAGTCGTTCAGGTTCTCGCCACGCAGGTCGGAGTTAGTGAAGCCGAACACCGCTTCGAAGGCGTCGTTGACCCGGTGAACGACCGGTTCGCCGTCCTCGACGTTCCCCTCGACGATACAGTCTGTCGTGCGCTGGAACAGGAATTCGGCGCCAGGTGACCGAGGACCGGACTGGTCGTCTGTTCCCGAAGAACCCATACGCAACTCGACACGGACCTGTATTAAAAAGCCACCGGCGCCGACGACGACGGATCGCCGGACGGACCGCTCGGCACCCGGCACCGGCCTCACTACCCTCGCGACCCCGACGGCCTGACAGTGCCGAACAGAAACCGTAAGGTTGCTCTGGCCACTCCGGTTACATCGAATGCGTGTCGAACGACTGGGCGACGGCTCACCCGAGGTCGCTGTCGTCGCCGGAATTCACGGCGACGAACCCTGCGGAGTAACCGCGGTCGAACGACTCCTGGCCGCGGACCTCCCGGTCCGGCGGCCAGTCGCACTGATCGTCGCCAACGAACCTGCCCTGGAGCGTGGCAGACGGTACGTCGACGCCGACCTGAACAGGCACTTCCCGGGCGATCCGGACGCGACGGCGCTGGAACGACGACTGGCGAGTGACGTCACGACCCTCGTCGAGGGATGTGAGACACTGGCGATTCACTCGACACGCTCGACGCCGAAGCCGTTTAGCGTCGTGAAGAGCATCGACGAGTGGAGCGAGCGGATCGCCCCGACGCTGCCGGTGGAGGCACTCGTCGAGAGCGGCCCGACCGTCGAGGGACGACTGTTCGCGTCGGTGGACCGCCTGCTCGAGGTCGAGGCCGGCAGACAGGGGACCGAGGACGCCGCGGAGAACGCCTTCCGCCTCGCGCTGACGTTCCTGACGGCGACGGGTGCGATTCCGGGTGCGCCGGTCCGCCGCCGACTCCCCGTCTACCGACTGGAGGAACGCATCGAGAAGACGCCCGGCGAGGAGTACGAGGTGTTCGCCGACAACTTCGAGGAGGTTCCGGCTGGCGACGCCTACGCAGCAGTCGACGGCGCACCACTCGTGGCCAACGAACCGTTCTACCCGGTGTTGCTGTCTGCCGCGGGCTACGAGTCGACGTTCGGGTACACCGCCGAACGCGTCGGGACCCTGGAGTAGAGAGGCTTCGACCGTGCTCAGTCGCGACCGTTCAGCAGTGCCTGGACCGCTCGAGGAGGTTCGTCGATCAGGTCGGCTGCCTCCGTGGGCCCGACGTCGAACGCGTCGATGGCAGCGAGAGCGCCACGCAGCCTGACGATCCGTCTGAGTTCCTCGTCGGTCTTGGCAGCGGGGACCGTCGACGGCGGCGTTCCGTTCGCCGTCTCCCGGTGGTAGCCGGCCCGGACGACGTCACGGGCCAGCACGGGGAGCCACTCGTCCGGGGACTCCGGCACGCGACTCGACGCCGCGTCGTCGTCGGTATCGTTCTCGGCATCGTCGCCGGAGTCCCCCGATTCTGCCGCATCGTCGTCGGAGTCCGCCGAGTCCTCGGGTTCGGTCGTTGGTTCGTCTCCCGCCGTGGCCTCAGAGGCCGGGGCGAGCGCCAGCAACCTGGCGGTCAGCCCGAGGCCGGCCGAGAGCAGGTGCTGGAGGTCGCCCTCGACGGCACCCCTGGCGTCGTACACTTCGCCGACGTCCAGCGCCACGTCCCGGAGTCGACGGGCAGCGACGGCCAGCGCGAGGTACGCCTCGGGGTCCGCCGGCGGCGTGTGGCCCGACTCCGGGCCCCGTCGGTGGCCCGCCTCGACACCGGTCGCGACCAGTTCGCCCTCGAGCTGTCCGGTCACTCGGACGACGGTGCGAACGCCCTGCTCGACGGGGTCCGAGACGGGCAGGCTCTCGACGGCCTCGGAGAGCGCGCCGGAATCCTCGACCAGCGAGGGGTCGCCGAACCGGTCCGCGTACCGGCGCGCAGAGCGGGCGAAGCGTTCGTCGGCCGGCGTCGCGAGCAAGTCCTCGACGATGACGGCGGGTTCGGGGAGGCCGAGCGCTCGGGTCGCACCCTGGAGGGTCGCACGGAACGGGTGTTCGGCGTCGGACAGCAGTTCCGTCGGCGCGGGAAGCGGTTCGTCCAGGTCGGCCGGGAGGTCGTCGTCGAACGCGGGGGGCTCGGAGGGGTCGGGCGGGTCGGGGTCGTCCATGTCCCCGCGTTCGGGGCGAGGGGTCTTATACTGCCTGACAGGAGTCGATGGGCGCGCTCTCGGGGGCGGCCGCGTCACTCCTCGGGGAAGAACTCCACGAGTGTCAGGTCCCGGTCGAGGAAGCAGTGGTCGTGCGGTGGGTCACCCTGGATCTCCTCGATGCGGTACTCGCCGTCGAAGTCGGCACCCTCTGGCACGCAGAACTCGTGGCTCGGACAGTCGACGTGCGGACACGGCCCGGCGAGGGACACCTTGCTGCCGGCGAACGCTCCGTCCGAGGGGACGTTCGCGCGGACGGTTGCCGGTTCGACCTCGACCGCCCTGACGCCGTCGTCGTGCATCGCACAGTCCAGGGTCTGTGCGTTCTCGCGGACGTCCGTGACGCGGTACTGGACGCCCTCCGTGAGGTTGAGACACTGACTGCGGTAGGGACACCCCTCGCAGCCGTCGGCTTCGCCCCGGTAGACGAACTCGACGCCCTCGCTCGCGAGTCGACGACCGATGAGGGTGACGGTGGACATGGTCGTAGATAGCGGCCCGGATAGATTTAACTGTCGGGGCCCGCTTCCCCGCCGGTCAGTTCGTCGAGTCGGTCGAGGTACGACTCGCGGGGATGCTGGTAACAGGCGCGGTAGTCGATTTCGCCGTCCGCGAACTGGCGGGCCATCCGAACGAGTTCCGCGACGGCGGACTCCCGCGTGTCGGACTCGGGGTGTTCGTGGTACTCGACGTCGGGTTCGAGGTACAGTGTCACGTACCAGCCGACGCCCCTCGTCACCGGGCCGCGTCGACGGGGTCGGTTGCGGTGCCGGCCGCGCGTGAGGTACAGGGTCGGGAGACACTCCGGCGGGAACGACTCGGAGTCGAAGACGTCGGGCCGGTAGGCGACGACTGCGGGCCCGTCGTCCTCGTCGTTCCAGACGGTCCAGTCCGCGGGCAACGCGTCGAGGTCGGTCACGACCGGACCGAGGGCTGCTGGCCTCCTAAGACTGCCGAAGTGGCCACCGCGGACGAACTCGCCGACGGTGGGCGGGGACTCGAACGGCGGCGTCCGGTAGTACGAGACGCCGGTCGGGTGGAGCCTGTCCGGTGGGGCGGCGCCGCTCGTTCCGTCACAGCGGACCCTCACGAGGGTTCGGGACATGTCGGAATAGTAGCGTCAGTTCTTTGTAGACATACCTAACCCCATATAATAGTTGGGAAAAGGTATATGTTCGAGTAAACTCTGGAATAAGATACTATCGGTATCCGTCCACGAACTCCGGTCTCCGCCGGGGGCCGGGCACGCGATCGATGTCCGACCGCCGCCGCCTCGGCACCGATACCACGTCGACCGACCCTCCCACGACGACCCCCGGTGTCCCCCGCACCGACCCGTGGGCGACCCGACGAGACAACCGGTGTCACGCCCCTGGCACCGGGCGCGTTCCCTGGTGACGTCGCTGTCCCGGGGCACCAAACGTGATACAATGAGCAACAAAGAATCACTCACCGACCTCAGCGAGGAGTACAAACGATCGATCCCGGAAGACCTGCGCGAGACGAAGAGCTTCGACTGGTACCTGGACGAACTGTACGCCGACCCGAAAATCGCGCGCAACGCCCACCAGCGCGTCGCGGACATGTTCGACCACTACGGGACCAGTTACGACGAGGAGGCGGGCGTCGTGGAGTACGAGCTCGCGTCTGAGGACCCGCTCAACGACGGGGAGAACACCTTCTACGGGCGCGTCATCCACGACGCGATCCACGAGTTCGTCAACAAGGTCAAGTCCGGTGCGCGTGGCCTCGGTCCTGAGCGCCGTATCAAACTCCTCCTCGGACCGGTCGGATCCGGGAAGTCCGCGTTCGACAAGCAGATTCGCGCGTACTTCGAGGACTACACGATGCGGGACGAGGGGCGGATGTACACCTTCCGCTGGACGAACCTCACCGACGTCGTCCAGGATCAGGACCCGTCCGACGACACTGTCCGGTCCCCGATGGACCAGGACCCCATCGTGTTGCTCCCGCTCGAACAGCGAGCGGCAGTCATCGAGGACCTCAACGAGACCCTCGACGCGCCCTACACGATCC
>CAZIVN010000058.1:0-11192 GCA_964542685.1 uncultured Halobacteriales archaeon | reverse complement strand
CCGCGACGGTCGGCCAGGTCGACGCCGAGGACCTGTTCTACATGACCTCGCGTGGCACGCCGCCGGAGATCGCACGCAACCAGCTCGTCGAGGGCTTCTTCGTACCGGTCCTGGAGGAGGTCGAGGTCGAGGAACTGCGCGAGGACATCAGCGACCTGATCGGACAGCGACTGCGGTCCTGATCGGCGGGGTTCCCTCCCGCGGCTCTCTTTCATACGGTTTCGTTTCACTGTTTACCGGTGATCGTCCGTGCGGTACCGGCGATCACCGGTAATGAATGAAACTAAACCGTATCAGTCCACTGGCACCGGTAGCCTCCCGTGGACGCGACAACGTACAAGAGGCTCCGGTCGAAGGGTTCGACGATGAACCGACGCGACTACCTGTCGGCGGTTCTGAGCGCCGGAACGGCGTTGCTGGCCGGGTGTTCCGGTGACGGCGACGGGACTGGTGACGGATCTCCCGCGACCGACACGGTGACGACGGGGGTCGACCGAACCACCGGCGAGTCGGCACCGGAGACGGCCGTTCCGACGACGCCCGAGTACCCGACGACCCAGCGGGCGACGACGCGCAGTGGGACGCGCACGGAACCCCCCACACAGACCGCGGCCCCGGAGACGCCGAGCCGGACGGCGACTGCCACCCGGTCTCCGACCGAGGCGCCGACGGCCACGCAGACGCCGACGGCCACGCCCACGCCGACGGCCACGCAGACGCCCGCGCCAACCACGACCGAGCGGACGTCGAGCCCCGCGGCGACGGTGACGGTCGGTCCCGCCGGCGGCCTGTCGTTCGATCCGGAGACGGTGACCGTCGCTGTCGGCGAGACGGTGCGCTGGGAGTGGGACAGCAGCGGCCACAACGTGGCACCGACCTCGACTCCCTCAGGGTCCTCCTGGTCCGGAACGCCTGGCGGCCGCGACGTCACGTATACCACCGGATACACCTACGAACACGCGTTCGAGGTCGCTGGCGAGTTCGACTACGAGTGTGCGCCTCACGCCTCGTTCGGCATGGTCGGGACCGTCGTCGTCGAGTGAAACGAACCCGTGTGAGTGTCCGGGCGAACGGTTCACGTATCGGTCCGGGATCGGTCGGCGACGAGGACGCCCGTGGAGGAGGACCCTTAAGACCCAGGAGCCCCCGTGTCAGCACATGAGTCTGGGGCAACGGGTTTCCGACGACCA
This sequence comes from uncultured Halobacteriales archaeon, assembly GCA_964542685.1. Classification (GTDB taxonomy): domain Archaea; phylum Halobacteriota; class Halobacteria; order Halobacteriales; family Natrialbaceae; genus CAZIVN01. The sequence goes on along the minus strand of CAZIVN010000058.1, from coordinate 10,002 downwards.
CCAGCTGGCGCGACTCCTGCAGATCGGAGTCGTCCTCGAGGAGGTCGTCGAGTCCCGCGCACACCAACACATCGAGTCCTTGCCGGACGACCGGCGGGCGGACCTGGACCAGGAAGTCCGGGACCTCCTCTCCGAGGCCGCAACGGAGTCGGCCGAACACCGGGAGCGACTGGAGGCGTTGATCGAGGTCCTCGACGCCGAGACGGTCCCCTACGAGGAGATCAACCGCCTCGTCGAGGCGAAGTACGGCCAGACCGCTCCGGAGGACTTCGACGGCGTGTTGTACGACCAGCTGTGCAACGAGGAAACCGCCTACAAGTTCTACGACGACCTGATCGAGGCCGTCGAGGCGAGCGACGGCGACTTCTCGGTCGACCGCAGGCGCGTCCTGGACACGCTGGCGAGCATCCGCGAGGAGGAGGCCGAAGGCGTCGAGGACGTGACCGAACTCATGGAGCGGCGAGCATGAACACGGCAGACCAGTACCTGAAAGCGATCTACCTCGCACAGTCCATCGAAGACGGTCCGGCGGCGACCGGGACCCTGGCGGACATGCTGGAGGTCAGCCCCGCGAGCGTCAACGAGATGATCGGGAAACTCGAAGACAGGGGGTTCGTCGACCACGAGAAGTACAAGGGGGCGAGTCTCACCGACGAGGGTATCGTCCGCGCCGAGGAGGCGCTCCAGACGTACTGCATCATCGAGCGGTTCCTCGCGAACGTCCTCGAGGTCGAGAACTTCCGCGAGGAGGCACGCGCCATCCAGAGTGTCATCGACGATACGGTGGCGGAGCGACTGGACACCATCATCGACCGCCGCCCGGAGTGCCCGGACTGTTTCGACGCGGAGACGGACGCGTGTGCGTTCCTCGAGGTCGTCGAGGGGCCAGCGGACTGAGCCATGGACCGGCGTACGGTGCTCCGGGCCGCCCTCGCGTGTGGAACGGTCGGACTGGCGGGGTGTGGCGGCGACGGCGGTGACGGTGACGGGACCGACGGCAACGACGGCGAGTCGCCCGACGCAGAGGAGTCGGCGGCGACGCACACCGGGACCGAATCGGTCGACGGCGACCTCGACGTGTCCTCGTCGGCGTTCGCGAACGGCGAGTCGATTCCCGAGCGGTACACGGCCGACGGCGCGGACGTCTCGCCGCCGCTGTCGGTCGCGGGCGTTCCGGACGACGCCACGGCACTCGCCCTGATCGTCGCCGACCCGGACGCGCCGAACGGCAGCTTCACCCACTGGCTCCTGTGGAACGTGCCCGCAGAGACGACGGAGATACCGGAAGACCAGCCACAGGAAGAGACCCTCCCGGACCTTGGCGGGGCCGCACAGGGGACCAACGACTTCGGCGACATCGGCTACCGGGGGCCGAGTCCGCCCAGCGGCGACGACCCCCACCGGTACCGGTTCCGGGCGTTCGCGCTGTCTTCGGAACTCGACCTCGACCCGGGCGCGGAGCGCGACGCGGTCCTGAGCGCCGCCGAAGACGGGGCGGTCGCTGCGGGGACGCTGGCTGGGACGTACGGGCGGTAGGAGGCGTTTCGGTCAGTACACCGCGGTCTTGATCTCCTCGCGCAGGTCGTCGAACTCCGCGAGGTAGGCGCGTCGCTCGGCGCGCAGTTCGCGCTGTTTGCGGTCGAACGCCTCGACGTGGTCCGGAACGTAGTAGTCGTCGACGTCCAGCCCGGGGACCGCGGCGGGCAGGGTCAGCCCGGTCCGCTCGTCGTCGGTCCACTCGACGGTGCCACGGGCCAGTTCCCGGAGGACCGTCACCGACTCCTCGACGCCGACGTCCCGTTCGCCCGGGCCGATCTCGCCGGTGTTCAGGACGAAACAGTCGACGTCCAGGTCGGCGACCAGGTCGCGAAAGCGGTTGCCCTCCTCGCCCTCCGAACCCACGATGAACGGGTTGGTGCCGACCACGCGGATCGACTCGCCGGCGGCGCTGGGGTCGCCGGCGGAGGTCTGGATCGACTCGCCGAGCATGAACGCCGCGGCGGCCTCCTCGGGGGTCAGTTTCGCGACCGGCGGCATCAGCGGATTCCGCGTGATGAAAAACACCTGGTCGACGGCGTCCAGGTCGATGTCGTCACCGGCCGAGGCCAGTTCCTCCCGCCTGATGGCCGCACGGCCGTTTGTCGTGTAGCGGTCGCTGTCGAAGTCGACGGTGCCGGCCGCGGAGACGTCGACGTTCTCCAGGACCGCCGACTCGTGGGTGACGGCGTCGTACATCGCCGGTTGCTCGTCGGCGTCCAGGCCGATGGTCTTGACGTACAGTCCGTTGCCCTCGCTGCCCGCGACGGTGCCGTCGGGCAACAGCGCACAGACGTCGTCTTGGAGCATCGTCGCGGACTCGGGATCGTCGAGCCAGAGCCCGTGGGCTGTCAGCGTCGACTTGCCCGTCGCGGAGAGGCCGAGGAACAGCTGTCCCACGGTCCGTTCCACGCCGTCGTCGTGGAGGCTGACGCGCTTGCTCCCGGCGTGCAGTCCCAGGCCACCCGCCTGCTTGGCGTGGAACATGAACAGCCGCAGGAACGACTTCTTGACCTCGCCGGTGTAGTCGCTGCCCAGAACCGCGGTCAGGCCCTCCTCGGGCAGGACGCGAATCGCGGTCTCGTCGTGGTCCGGAATCTGGACGGTGACGAAGTCCGGATTCGCACCGTCGGGCGCGGGTTCGAAGAGGGTCGCCCAGGCCAGCGCGATGCGCCCGTACTCCCTGGGAACGTAGTAGCGGCAGACGTACGTGTGGTCCTCGTGACGCCCCATCGCGCGGTCGAGACACACCATCTCGTCGTCGGTCGCGGCCTCGACCGCCGTCTCGACGTGGTCGTAGTCCGCGCCGGTAAAGTCGTGGTCGACGGCGTTGCGCGTGCGGTCGGCACAGCGCGAGCGCTCCTCGCTGACGTACGACGGGGAACCGAACTCGGTGGTCGTCTCCAACGCCGCCGAGAACTCGCGCAGACGTGCGAGCGACGGGTCGTAGACTACGTTGTCCGAGTTTCGCGGGTCCGGTAACGCTCGTCGTACCGAGTGGCCTGTCATCCCGAGGTCTGTCATCGGTGGTATACAGGGACCCGTCCCGACGTAAATATTTGCTGAGTTTCGCCGACGGCGTCGGGATCACTCGGAATTTGTTTTCGGTAGCGAGTAAATACTGCGAGCGGCGGTCAGCCGAACAGCGGGGCGACGCCCAGCGCGAACGTCCCGGTCAGAACCAGGGCGTAGCCGGCGGCAATCAGCACCACGGCGCGTCGCGGACGGGCGATGGGGTCGCCGTCGCGTCCGCCGGCCGCGAGGTAGCCCACCAGCGGCAGCGCCTGGAGTGCGTGGAGACCGACGAAGTGGGCCAGTCGGAAGCCACCGACCACCTGCCAGCCAACGACCGGGACCGTCGGGCCGGTCACGTCGAGCGTTCGCGACCCGAGTGCGATCATCGTTCCCCCCTCGAACGCGCCGACGACGAACACCGCGAGGCCGAGGCGGATACCGGTCGCGAACGCCGGGTGGACGTCGAACTCGCCGTGACGAGCCTCGAGCGTGAGGACCCCGATGGACGCCGTCACGACGACGATGGTGAGTCCCATCAACCCGCCGATCGCCGAATCCAGCGCCGTCGACTGGTTGAAGTGCGATCCGACGCCGCGGGCGGCCTGCCCGCCGATGAGCGCGATCTCGATCAGGAAGCCACCGCCGACGACGAGTGAGACGCGACGCCGGAGTCGGTCGGTGACCGGGAGGTGGACGACCAGCCACCCCAGCGTCGCGCTCACGAGCGCGATTGACCCGGCGAACTTCGCGGGCTTGAGCCACGCCGGTTCGCCGTTGACCGTCGCCGGGTCGAAGACGGTCCCGGCGGCGAAGGCCGCGAACAGGGCCGCGTGGATGGTTGCGACGGCGAACAACGTGCGGTCGCGGCGCTGTAACTCCCGGACGACGGTGCCCGGATTCAGCAGTGCCGTCCGGAGCGTCGTCTCCCCTGTCCGGGTCGGCATCGAGGGTTCGGTTCCCATATCTTGATACTGCCGGGCCACTCGTGTAGCATCTGTCCCAACATGTTGGTACTCACACTCGCCGGAGGCCGGTGCCGGTGATCGGCGCCCGCTTTCGCATCCGGCTGCCACCCGACCTGTACGTCGCCGACCTGTCCCGGTCGTTCCCCGACGCGACGTTCCGTCTGCTGTCGGGCGTCCGAACCGGCGACACCGCGAGCGAACTGGGCGAGGTGCTGACCGAGACGCCCGATGCGGTCGCCTCCGCGTTCCGCGACCACGACGCAGTCGACGGCTTCGAGGTCCTGGAGCGAACCGACGACCGCCTGCTGTCGTCCTACGAGACGACGGACGTCGACCTCTACGCGTTCGTCGAGGACGCGGGGTTCCCCCCGGAGTTCCCCATCGAGGTTCGGGACGAACACTACGAGTTCGACCTCACCGGCACCCGCGAGGAGTTCGACCGGTTCCGCGAGACGCTCGACGCCATCGGAGCCCCGTACGAACTCCTCTCGAAGGTCAGCGAGGAGCGGTCGGACCGGTTGCTGACGCGCCGCCAGGAGGAACTGCTCGCCGCCGGTCTGAGAGAGGGGTACTTCGAGGTCCCGCGCGAGTGTACGCTCGCGGACCTGGCCGACGCCGTCGGCGTCGACAAGTCCACCGCGAGCGGCGTCGTCCGTCGCGGTCAGGCCCGACTCCTCACCTGGTACCTGACCGGTGAGTCGGGGGCACGGCGCTCTGGGAACTGACCCCTGTGGCCCCGCCGGTCGAGTCGCGACACCCCGTGGCGGAACCGAAGGAATCCTTACGATTGCACGTAATACGTCGGCCATGGACGACATCGAGAGACGTGCCCTCCTCCGCGCGCTCGCTGGGAGTGCCGCCGCGAGCGCGACGGTCGGTCTCGCTGGCTGTGCGGACCGGGGGTTCCTCGGCGGCGGGACCGCCGACGGCTCCTACCTGTTCGAACCCGGGACCGTCGCCGACGGCGACCACTACACCGTCCGGTTCGCCGCGCCGGACGTCGTCTCCGCCCACGACGTCGCCCTCACCGACGAGACGGTCACCGAGGTCGAGAACCGAGCCGCCTGGCTGTACGAGGTGACCGACACGGAGTTCGAGGCGGCGAGCGCTCAACTGACGTTCCGGAGCGTCGCGGTCGTCGAACTCGACCACGACCCCGAGACGGTCGAGGACGTCCTCGACGACGGGTCGTTCGAGGAGTACGCCGTGGACGAGTACGGCTACCGGATCTTCCGCTCCGAGGACGAGGGACGGGCCGTCGGGTTCGACGGTGCGACCCTCGTCGGCGCGACGCCGGCCCCCGACGAACCGGATCCGGAGGACGTCGTCGTCGAAGTCCTCCGAACGGAGGCGGGAGACGTCCCCCGCTACGACGAGACGAACGATGCCTTCGGCGCCGTGACGGACGAACTGACCGGCGACGCGTTCCTGGTCCGTTCACACGAGGACACGGACGACACCGACGTCGGCCGCGGCCGGTTCGACGACGAGATCGTCCGGGGACTGACGGCCTCGTTCGGCGGGGCGGCGTCCGAGGTCCGGATCGTCCTCGCCTTCGAGGAGGCCGAGGACATCGTCCTCGACGACGTCGCGGCCTGGACCGAGACGGAGGCGTTCGGCGGGTGGAGCGACGTCTCCGTCGACGCCACCGGCGCGGTCGTGACGGTCTCCGGGACCGTCGACACCGGCGCTGTCGAACTCAGAGTCCCGCGGGGCCAGCCGAGCGACGCGCCACTCGCGTGGATTCCCTCGCCCGATGCACTCGGATTCGACGAGGGGTTCTCGATCAGACGGTCGGCGCCCGAGACGCTGGCCGGCATCGACGGCGTCCCGGAGAGCTTCCGGGACACCGTGGCCGGCGGTGACGTCCGTTCGCTCCTCGATCTGGACGAGCCCGCCCTCGAACTGATCGACGCCGGACCGATCGGGGTGGGACGTACGGACCGCGACGAGGCCGACCTGGAAGCGCGCGTCAGGGACGCCGACTTCGAACGGCTGACGGGCTACGACGGGTTCACGCTCTACGAGGACCCGTCGTCGTCCAGGGCGGTCGCCGTCGAGGGCGGGACCGTCGTCGTCGGTCGGGAGCTGGAGGACGTCGCGCCCGCACAGGTCGTCACGACGACTATCGACGCGGTCGGCGGCGACGCGGAACTGTACGTCGAGGCCTCCGAACCGCTCGCGACGGTCCGCGAACGGATGGACCTCACGCCGGTGACGATCTACCGCCCCGGCCGCCGGGCCCGCTTCGACGGCGCGCAAGCTTCCGGTATCCAGTTCGACATCGGCACGGACCGGACAGAACTGACCTTTCCGTTCGTGTTCGAGGACGTCCAGGCGGCCGAGTCGGCGGACCTGCGACAGCGGTTCGCGGACAACCTGGACGACTTCGACAGCCGGCGGGACGGTCGCGTCGTCGTGGTGACCGGCACCGTCGCGACGGACGAACTCGCGTAGGCCCCATCGACCGCCACCGACAGAGGGAAGACACCGCCGGCCGTCGCACTCGGCCGTGCACACCAGTTCACGCTGCCTCGGTTCGGAGGCACGGCGCGAGGCGCTCGCCTCGCGGGGGTGGAACCGATGAACACGACCGAACGCGTCGCCGAGACCATCGCCGCACTGGACACGGAGTACGTGTTCGGCTACCCCGGCGGTCGCGTGATCGAACTGTTCGAGGCACTGGCCGAGACGGACGTCTCGGTCGTCAGACCCCGCGACGAACGCGAGGCGAGCGTCATGGCGGAGGCGTACGGCCGCGCGACCGGTGAGCCCGCTGTCCTCGCGGGCCAGGGGCCCTGGATCGGGAGCCTCGGCGCCATCGGTCAGATGGAGGCACGGCTCGGCTCCTCGCCGATGGTCGTGATCACGGAGGCCTCCGAACGCGGCGACTACTCGACGCTCGCCCCCTACCAGCAGTCCCGCGGGGACTACGGGGGCCTCGCACTGCCGAAGATTCTCGACGGGATCACCAAGGAGTGGTGGTTCCCACGGACGCCGACGGAGACGGTCCGGAGCGTCCAGCTGGCGTTCAAACACGCCGTCGCGGGGCGTCCCGGGCCGTGTGCGGTCGTGCTCGACGGCGGCGCCGTGAGCGAACCGTTCCCCGAGGACGCGACGCCGCCGGTGTGGGACGACGAGGCCCAGACCCGCGTCTCGGTGGCGAGGCCGGCCCGCGGTGACGTCGCGGCCGCCGCCTCGACGCTCGCCGGGGCGGACCAGCCCGTCGTCGTCGCCGGGAACGGTGTCCACGCCGCCGACGCCTACGACGAACTCCGGGAGGTCGCCGCGGCCTACGACGCCGCCGTCGCGACGTCCTACCTCGGCAAGTCGACGATTCCGGAGACCCACGAACGCGCGACGGGCGTCATCGGCTCGTTCGGTCACGAGGGCGCCAACCGCGTCGTCAGCGAGGCCGACACCCTCCTGGTCGTCGGCTGTCGGATGAACCCGATGGACACGAACTGGCAGGCCGACTCCTTCATCCGCCCCGACGAGCAGTCGATCCTCCACCTGGACGCCGACGCGCGCAACGCCGGCTGGGTGTACCCCGCGGACGTCTCCCTGGTCGGCGACGCGAAACTCGGCCTCCGGGCGCTGGCGGCGGCCGACGACGGCGAGACCGGGTGGGCCCTGGACCGCGCCGCCGAGGCCCGCGAGGACTTCTCGGTCCCGGCCTGCGAGTCCGAGGCCGTCCCGATCAAACCCCAGCGAGCCGTTGCGGCCATCGAGGCCGCCGTCGACGAGGACACCGTCGTCACCGCCGACTCCGGGAACAACCGCTTCTGGCTGCTGAACTACCTCCAGACGGCCGCCACGGAGACGTACTACGGCTCCGGGGGCGTCGGCGGGATGGGGTGGGCGCCGCCCGCGGCCGTCTCCGTCGCGCTGCAGGGCCACGACGCGCTGTGTGTCGCCGGCGACGGCGGGTTCGCGATGACGATGACCGCCGTCGAGACGGCCGTCGACCGGGACGTCGCGCCCGCGTTCGTCGTCCTGAACGACACCTCCCTGGGGATGGTCCGGCAGATGGACGACGCCATCCCCGGCACGGAGTTCCACGACACCGACTTCGTCGCCGCCGCGGAGGCGTTCGGCGCGCGCGGCGAGCGTGTCACGGCGCCCGGCGAGCTGGAGGCCACCATCGCGGACGCCATCGCGGCGGACGTCCCGACGGTGGTCGACGTCCGCGTCGACCGGGAGGAGGAGATGGCTGACCAGCTCGCCTCGTCGTTCTACGAGGAAGTGGGTGGCCTCCACGAGTAACGGATCGGCAGTCAGCGGCGGAGTCGTTCGAGGGGCCACCGCACGCTCCAGACCAGGCCCTGGAGGAGGCCACGGAGCCACCGGAGCGGCGAGAACCCCGCGTCCGGGTCGTCTGCCGGTTCGAACCGCGCCGCGAGCACCTGACGGTCGATCCGGAGCGCCTCGCCGGTGTGGCGGCGCCGGCCGTCCTTGTCGGCGACGCGCAACAGCGTCAGGGGGTCGCCGGTGCCGACGACGCGGTAGACGCCACGCTGGGCGGTCGCCTCGCTGGCGGACTTCGTCGGTCGGTAGTGGTCTCCAATCTCGACGGTCACGGCCGAGGCTTCGGTGGCTCCGGGCTTAGTTCCCCCGTTCCGGACCGTTCGAAAGAACCTTTCGAACGGTGGGACGACTCGAATTATGGATGACGGACGTCGCCGGCGTCCCGGGAACCACCGTCGCGAGTCTCGGACTGTGGCTCGCCGGGCTCGTGGCCGTGGCCCACAGCGCGCTTGGACCCTTCGGTCCGGGTCGTGTCGGGCGCTCGGTGACGGCGTCTGCACCTGCTGGCGGCCGGGGGGGTTCGCCGGCGCGCTCGGCGTCGGCGCCGTCGCCGCGGCGTCGCCGCCCGGCTTCCTCCTGCTGTCGGCCGTCGCGTTCGTCTGCGGGCACGAGGCGCTGGTGTCGCGGCTCGGCGAGCGCCTCAGGCACCGGCAGTGGGTGCGGGCACCCAGCACGGCGGTGCGGGTCCTGTGGTTCCTCCTGTTGCTGGTCACCGACACCCCGACGTCGAGTTCGTCGGACCACGACGAGGCCGACGGCAACCCCTTCCTGCCGCCGCGGGAGTCGCGCGTCCGGCGTCTGGCGGTCGGCGTCCTCGCGGTGCCCGCGCTGTTCGGGGCGACGGTGCTGCTGGGGTGATACGGTTTCGTTTCACTGTTCACCGGTGTTCGCCGGTTCCGTACGGGCGATCCCCGGTAATAGATGAAACGAAACCGTAGAGCCTGGCAGACGGGAAACTATTTCAGGCCGATGAGCGAATCTCGGCCCATGACAGACGCCACGGTACTGGTCACTGGTGGGACCGGTTTCATCGGTTCGTTCGTCGCACGGGACTTGCTCGACCACGGGCACGACGTGGTCGCGTACGACCTCTCGACGGACGACAGCATCCTCTCGAAACTGGGCGTCGCCGACGACGTCGAGATTCGGCGGGGCGACGTGACGGACCCGACGGACGTGGTCCGCGCCGTCCGCGAGACGGGGACGACCCACGTCGTCCACCTGGCGGCGCTGTTGACCAACACCGCCCGGGAGAACCCGCGGGCCGCGATGGACGTCAACGTCGCCGGGACGAACAACGTCTTCGAGGCCGCCAGGACGCTGTCGGACCAGGTCGAACGCGTCGCGTGGGCCTCCTCGGCGGCCATCTACGCGCCGCCGCACAACTACGACGACGGCGGCGACTGGTGGGTCACGGAGGACGACCTCGTCTCCCCGGACACGCTGTACGGCGCGAGCAAGGAGTACAACGAACACCAGGCGCGGGTGTACACGGAGGAGTTCGGCGTCGACCAGGTCGCGGTCCGCCCGACGGTCGCGTACGGCCCCTACCGCGAAACCGGTGGCTCGGCGTTCCTCGCGAACATCGTCGAGAAGCCCGCGGTGGGAGAGTCGTTCACGGTGGACTACGGCGACCAGGAGATCGACTGGCAACACGTCGAGGACATCGCCCAGGCGT
>CAZIVN010000057.1:9418-11277 GCA_964542685.1 uncultured Halobacteriales archaeon | reverse complement strand
CGTCCGACCACGCGATGTAGATGGGCGCCTCGTAGCCCGGGACGAGCCGCTTGTAGCTGTTGACCGTCGGGTTGGTCACCGCCGAGATGGCCGGCGCGTGCTCGAGGATGCCGGCGAGGAAGCCGTATGCGGTCTCCGAGAGGTTGAACTCGTCGTCCTCGTCGTGGAACGCGTTCTCGCCGTCCTCGGTGAAGAGCGAGAGGTGGGTGTGCATCCCCGAGCCGTTGATGTGCGCGATGGGCTTGGGCATGAACGTCGCGTGCAGGTCGTGCTGTGCGGCGATGGCCCGGACCACCGAGCGGAACGTCGCGATGTTGTCCGCCGTGGTGAGGCCGTCGGCGTACTTGAAGTCGATCTCGTGCTGGCCCTCGGCGACCTCGTGGTGGCTGGCCTCGACCTCGAAGCCCATCTCCTCGAGGCCGTAAATGATGTCGCCACGGACGTCCTGTGCGAGGTCCTTCGGCGCCAGGTCGAAGTACCCACCGCTGTCGTGGGTCGTCGTCGTCGCGGTGCCGTTCTCGTCCTCCTCGAAGAGGAAGAACTCGGGCTCGGGCCCGGCGTTGACCGTGTAGCCGAGGTCCGCGGCGCGCTCGAGGGCGTTCTTCAGCACGCGCCGCGGGTCGCCGCTGAACGGCTCGCCGCTGGAGGTGTCGATGACGTCACAGATGAGCCGCGCGCTCGTCACCTTCTCGCTGTTCCGCCACGGGAGCACCGCGAACGTCTCGGGGTCGGGGTCGAGACGCATGTCCGACTCCTGGATGCGGACGAAGCCGTTGATCGAGGAGCCGTCGAAGTAGATACCCTCGGTGAATGCTTTCTCGGCCTGGTCGGCCGGAATGGAGACGTTCTTCACCGTCCCGAGGATGTCGGTGAACTGCAGACGGAGGAAGTCGACGTCGTGCTCTTCGATGTCGTCCAGTACGCCCTGTGCTTCGGCTGAAAGGCCACCGTCGGTGGCTACGTTCTCGTTCGTCATCTTTCTCGACGGGAGGAACGATGTAGGCATCTACTAAAGCGTTACTGATTTGCGCAAATCTCCCCTGTTGAACCACAGAACTGCATATTCGTAAAGTTCTAAACCCTGGAGTCGGTAACAGGGTGTAATGACGTACGAAAATCTCGACCGCAAGTTGGTGAACGCGCTCCTGGACGACGGCCGCGCCTCGCTCCGCTCGCTGGGCGAGGACCTCGACGTCTCCGTGACGACCGTCTCGAACCACATCTCCGACCTCGAGGAGCAGGGCATCATCGAGGGCTACGTCCCCGAGGTCAACTACGGCGAGCTGGGGTACGACGTGACCGCCATCATCCAGCTGAAGGTCGAGGGGAGCGCGCTCCCGGAGATCACCGAGCGGCTCAGCGAGCAGACACACATGGTGTCGGTCTACGAGATCACCGGCGACCACGACATCGTCGCCATCGGCAAGTTCACCGACACCGACCACATGAACGAGCAGATCAAGGAGCTGCTCGTCGACCCCGAGATCAAGGAGTCGAACACCTCCGTCGTGCTGAACACGGTCGTCGAGCACGAGCAGTTCGACCTCGACTACTGAGCGCCGCGAATCGACCTCCGCCGTCGCCACCGGGGCGTCCTGCGAGCCGTCGTCCGCGGCTCGCCGTCCGGTAGCTCTGCTTCTTTCCCCGTCCCCGGGTTCGACCACCGACGCCGCGCGCCGCTCGCGACCGAGTCCGGGTTCTCGTCGAGGTCCTCTCCTCTACAGAAATGTTTATAATGAATAATCGTTTGTTACTAGGTGCCACACCATGACCAACCAGATCACCGAGGAACTCGTCCACTGGGAGCTGGCCGACCCCCCCGACGGCGCGGGTGCGGACGAGGAGACCGAGGCGGACCG
>CAZIVN010000057.1:0-9318 GCA_964542685.1 uncultured Halobacteriales archaeon | reverse complement strand
CGGTGACGTCCTGGACGGCACGGAGGTGTACATCCGCGACTCGGCCGGCAACGAGGTGCTGTGGACCGACGTCTGGACCGGCGGCGACACCATCGAACCCGGCGAGTACGTCCACATCGACGGGAAGGGAAGCGACTGCGCGCTCAACTCCATCACCGAGGGCGAGACCTACCGCGTCGTGCACGCGCCGAACGGGTCCGACACCTCGACGACGCTCGCCGAGGTCGAGATCGAGACCGAACCGGACAGCACCGGCACCCACACCTGCTGACTCCGCTACCCCTCGAGACAGTAGTCGACGAAGTTCCGCAGGATGCGCAGGCCGGTCTCGCCGGACTTCTCGGGGTGGAACTGCGTCCCGAAGACGTTGCCCGCCTCGCTGGCGACGATGGAGGGGAAGTCGACGCCGTAGTCCGTGGTCGTGACGACCGCCGCGTCGTCGTCCGGTCGGGCGTAGTAGGAGTGGACGAAGTAGGCGTAGTCGCCGTCGACACCGTCGGCGATGGGGTGCTCGCGCTCGACGCTGAGTTCGTTCCAGCCCATGTGCGGGACGGTCTGTCCGGAATCGAACCTGACGTTGCGGCCCGGGACGAGGTCCAGCCCCTCGGCGTCCCCCTGGCCGACGCGTTCGGCCTCCTCGCTGGAGGTCAGCAGCATCTGCATGCCGAGACAGATGCCGAACAGCGGCGTCCCCTCTGCGGCGGCGTCGGCCAGCGCGTCCCGGAACGGCCCGGCGTTCTCCATACCCTCGCTGAAGGCGCCGACGCCCGGCAGGACGATCCCGTCGGCAGCGTCGACGTCGGCCGGGTCGTCGGTCAGCGTCACCTCGGCCCCGGCCCGCTCCAGTCCCCGCGTCGCGCTCCGGAGGTTGCCGAGCCCGTAGTCGACGAGGACGACCTCGGCGGTCCGCTGGGTGCTCATACCCGTACCCGGGCGACTCACCGACAAGTCAGTTTCCATCGCGACGACCGAGGCGCATCCGCCGGTCCGGCGTTTCCGCGGTCGGACCGAGAGCGGCGGCGGCCGGCCCGCTTCGACTCGAATGTGGCTACGGCTCGCCGCGGCCGAGCCACTTGTTCGGGTCGAACAGGTCCCGGACGGCCTCGACGAACCCCTTGCTGTCGTGCTCCCCGGGCCGGAGCCGGGCGCGGATTCGCGAGGAGACCAGCTCGATGCCCAGCACGACGATGAACACCATGATCAGGCCGGCGGCGGTCTGCCGGAACTCGAAGAGGTCCTGGCTGTTGCGGATCATCAGCCCGAGCCCGCCGGCGCCGACGACCCCCAGGGAGATGGCGATCCGGGTGTTGATCTCCAGGATGTACAGCGTCCAGGCGATGAACGACCGGGACACCTGGCTCAGCATACCGAAGCTAACCGTCTGCGTGCCCGAGGCCCCGGTCGAGCGGACTGCCTCGATCGGACCCTCCTCGATCTCCTCGAGGTCGTCCGTGAACAGCCGCCCGAGGTTCCCGATGGAGTCGGTCGCGATTGCCAGCACCGCGGTGACCTGCCCCGGCGGGCCGATCGGGATGTACAGGAATATCCAGACGATGGCGGGAATCGCACGGATTCCGCTCAGGAGCCCCCGGAAGACGAAATTGAGCGGGAACGGGAGCACGCGCTCGCTCCCGAGCACGCCGAGAACGAGCGCGAACGGGAACGCGAGAACGGTTCCCATGAACCCCAGCAGGAGGGTCACGAGGCTCGCTTTCACGAGTGACTGACGGTCCGACCCGAGGCTCTCGATGATAGGGGCGCCACCGTCCCGGAAGCTGGCGGGGATGGCCCGCAGACCGGTGATGCCCTGGTCGGCCGTGTACACCGTGAATCGCTGGAAGTCGGGCGGGAAGAACCCCTCCAGAATGAACGTACCCATCGCCGGATACCGGTCAGCGACGACGCGGGGCTGGAACCCGATGAACCCGAACCCCCAGTACGTGATGCCGAGAATCGACGCGACCAGCCCGAGCCACAGCAGGTACTTGAGCCGGCGGGCGCGCTTGAGTACTCGGAACTGCGCTTCGATTTCCGAATCCGGGGACGAACTCACGCGCCCCCACCCCCGTCGGCCGCGGTGGAGGCCGACGTTCGGTTGTCCTCGGTGGCGCCCGTCGGGAGTCCCTCCTCGTCGTCGCCATCCCCGTAGTAAATGCGGTCCATCTCCTCCATCGTGAGGTCGTCGGCGTCGCCGTCGAAGATGACCTCACCGTCGCGAATGCCGAGGAACCGGTCGCCGAACTCGCGTGCGATGTTCACCTGATGGAGGCTCGTAACCGTCGTGAGGTCCTGTTCGGTCGCGGCCTTCTTCAGGTAGCGCATCACGTCGCGGGCGGCCTTCGGGTCGAGGCTGGCGACCGGTTCGTCGGCGAGCACGACCTCCGGCTTCTGGACCAGCGCGCGGGCGATGCCGACGCGCTGTTTCTGCCCGCCGCTCATCGACTCCGCGAGCTGGCCGGCCTCGTCCAGCAGCCCGACCGTCCGGAGGGCCTCGAGTGCCGTGATTTTGTCCTCCCTCGAGTGGAGCCCGAGTGCGCTCCGGACGAGGCCGTTCCGGGAGAGCGCTCCCGACAGTGCGTTCCCGAAGGCGGTCTTGTTCTCGATGAGATAGTGCTCCTGGAACACCATCCCGATACTGCTACGGTTCTCTCGAACCTCCTCACCGCCCACGTGGACGGTGCCCGTGGTGGGTTCCGTGAGTCCGTTCAGCACGCGCAGCATCGTCGACTTCCCGGCTCCGGACGGTCCGAGCAGAATGACGAACTCGCCTTCTTCGATGCTGAAGGACACGCCGTCGAGTGCGATGGTGTCCTCGTCGTACACTTTGCTGACATTTTTGAAGTCGATCGATGGCATGTGTTTGGTTTTACCGAGAACGGACCGGTCGTATCAAAATCGGTTTCGGTATCAGACTGAGCCCTGGACCCGTCTACTGGAAGATGTCGGTGCCGACGTCGAGTTCGTTGGCGACGTCGATGACCGACTGGTACCGGTCCTCGGTCGCCTCGCGAACGCGGCCGAACCAGAGGTCGTCGTCGGTCCCCTCCTCGCCGTCCGAACCGTGGTAGACGCTGTCCGGTGCCTCCAGGAAGGCGGTCTGGATCGCGTCCTTGGCCTCGTCGCTGAGCTCGGGCGAGACGACGATCGGAGCGCGCGGAAGTCCGTCGTCCTCGTGGAGCGTGGTCGCAACCTCCTGCCAATCCTCCGGCGCCGGCCCTGCGGGGGTGTCACGAACGAAGCCACCCATCGCGGCCGCGTCCACCTGGCCCTGTTCGAGCAGGGTGTACGAACTGACGTGGCCGCCGGCGAAGCGGGCGTCGAACTCGGCCTGGGCGCCGTCGCCCTCCGGAAGCTCCCCGACGTCGAGGTCCCCCTCGCTGGACATGCTGTACAGCGGGTAGAGGGCACCGCTGGTCGACAGCCGGTCGGAGAAGGCGACCGTCTTCCCCGAGAGGTCCGACAGCTCCGTGATGTCGCTGTCGTTCGGCGTCGCGATGATGCTCTTGTACTCCCAGCTACCGTACCCGTACCGCTGGAGGATGATCTCCGCGTTGTCGGTCTTGACCCCGAGCGCAGCCGCGAACGGACCGGTTTCGGCGAAGTCGGTCGTCCCCTCACCGAGCGACTGGATGATGGCGCTGTAGTTGCTGCCGACGTTCCCCTCGACGGTCAGGCCCTCCGGAACGCTGTGGTTCTCCTTCAGATAGCTCTCGACGTGGTCCAGGAGCGGGGCATACTGCACCTCCAGGTCCTCCTGCGGCACCGACGGCGAAATACCGACGTTCACCCGTCCGTCCCCACCGAAACTCATCTGGTCGCTCGCTTCGGTCTCGGTTTCGGCTTCGGTTTCGGTCTCGTCCCCCGACCCCATGGTCTCGGTCTCGTCGTCGCCCCCCGAGCTGCCGTTTCCGGTGCAGCCCGCGATTCCGGCGACGCCCGTTACGCCAGCGATTTTGAGGAACCTTCGGCGTTTCTGCATAATGAATACACGTGAGAGTTTAATCGGTATCTGAAAAAGTTTGCTGTTCGAGTATAATGAGAGATATATTCTGCTATACACCGGACGCGGCGAGGACCCGCACGCGAGAGCAAACGGCGAACGGGTACCCGCCGTCCCGGTGCTGGAACGCCCGGTGAGCCTCGACCCTCCCGCGGCGTCGGTCGGGTCGGCGGCGGACCGCAGCCGGGGATGCCAATCCGGCCACGTCGCGCGCCGGAACGGCGGGTCGAAAACGCCAGGTGTACGAACGGCTCAACGTGTCCGGACCGCTCCGGGCGTACGGAGGACTCCGGTCAGAACTCCCCCAGCCGCGACTGTCCGCCGCCGTCGCCATCGAGAAACGAGACGGCCTCGTCGAGCGCCGTCGCGAACGTCTCCCGCTGGCCCGGGTCGTACAGCGTCGCCGCCGGGTGGACGCAGACCAGCACGCGCCGCGCGGTTCCCGCGATGCGGGCGTCGTGCAGCGTCCCCGCCTCGTCGGTCACCGCCACCGACCGCCCCAGGAGGTGTTCGGAGGGGACCTTCCCCAGGGCGACGACCACCTCGGGGTCGACGGCGTCGAGTTCGGCTCCCAGATACTCGCGGCAGTTGCCCAGCTCGTCGTCGGTCGGGTCGCGGTTGTCCGGCGGCCGGCACCGCACGCAGTTGGTGATGCGCACGTCGCGCCGCGAGAGCCCGCGGTCCCGTAGCGCGTCGTCGAGGACGTCGCCCGACCGCCCGACGAACGGCTCGCCCTCCTCGTCCTCGCGTTCGCCGGGCGCCTCGCCGACGAAACAGAGGTCGGCGTCCGCCGGCCCGACCCCGTTGACGATGCGGCTCCGGGACTCGCACAGCGCCGGGCACCGCGTGCACGCCCGGACGTCGATGTCGTCGCTCATACGCGCCCGTGGGCGCGCCGGGAGTTAATCCCGCCGGAAGGCGTCGACCCGCCGGGCGGCCAGCCGCGCGACCCGGAGCGGCTCCGGACGGCGTTCCTGGGTGAACGCTTCGACGACGCGGTCGGCCTCGGCGTCCGCGGTCCCGGCGCTCCGGACGAACAGCGGGTCGTCGCCGGTCCCGTCGACGCGCCGCCGGTCGGGCAGGCCCTCGTAGGTCGCGAGCCTCTCCCCGCGGTCGGGCGCCTCGAAGGCCTCCCGGATCGCGTCCGCCAGTCCATCGCTCTCCTCGTAGGAGACGGCGAGCACGGGCCGGTCGACGGCCTCGGCGAGCCGCCCCACGTCGACGACGTTGTACCACGCCGGTGCGACGCCGGAGAGAAGCAGGTACGGAACGTCCTCGCGGTCCAGCCGCCGCCAGCAGTCGATGACAGCGTCGGTCGCGTCGGTGCCGCCGACCGTGCACGTTCCGAAAACGAAGTCGTCGACCGTCCGGTCGACGCGAACGACCGCGCCCGCCAGCGTGCTCGTCGTCGTCCCGTCGTCGGTCCCGCGGTAGGACTCGGCGACTCCGAGGGCGCGGCGCCCCGGCCTCACTGCCCCTGGATTTCCTCGAAGGTCTCGAGCAGGTCCTCGCTCGAGGCGTCGTCGTACTCGAACTCCACCTCGCCGTCGTGTGCCGCGAGCGTCGAGTGGTCGCTCTCCTCGATGTCGGTGTCGATCTCCTGGTTTTCCTGTTCGGATTCGTCGTAACTCCCGAATCCCATGTCCAGGCCGAAGTAGCGACTGCACCGTGTTAAACGCCACGGCGGCCGTCGAGAGGCCATCCGGCATTCAGGTCGACTCGCCCGATACGTCCGCAAACGGCACCGGACGGTGCCGGTCACCTTACCGACCCGGGTCCGGTCCTGGTGGGCCACTACGGAGGCGTTGCGGCCGACTCCGCTTCGGCGACGCCGACGACGGGACGACCGCTCGCCGCCGGCGCCGGCGGGTCCAGGCGTCACCGTGAAGACCGGGGCCGCCCCAGTGGGGGTATGGATGTCACCAACGTGACCGCCGGGGCGGAGTCGTTCACCTGCAACGCCTACCTCGCCGAGGGCGACCGCACGGTGCTCGTCGACGCCGGCGCGATGGAGGGCGTTGTCGACGTCATCGAGGGCCGCACCCCGACGCTGGACGCCGTCGTGCTGACCCACCAGCACGGCGACCACGTTGCCCGCCTCGACGCGGTGCTCGACGCCTTCGACGCGCCGCTGTACGCCTACGGCGACCACCCGCGACGGACGCACGAACTCGAGGACGGCGACCAGGTGTTCGCCGGCGACGAGGCCTTCGACGTGGTCCACACGCCGGGGCACGCCGACGACCACGTCTCGCTGGTCTCGGAGACGTCGCTGTTCAGCGGCGACGTGGTCGTCCACGACGACGGCGCCTTCGACTACGGGAGCTTCGGGCGGACCGACATGGCCGGCCAGTCCCGCGAGCGGCTCATCGAGAGCATCGAGACGCTGCTCGAGCGGATGCCCGACTCCGTCGAGCACATGTACGCCGGCCACGGCGACGTCTTCCACGGCGACGTCCGCGACGTCGTCGAGACGGCGCTCGGGCGCGCCGAGAAACGCGACCCGAAGTACCCCGACGAATAACGTGACTGCCCGGCGCGGCCGCTGGCGGACGAACGTCGACCGGAGAACGGGACCGGAGTCAGGCCGCGCGGCGCTCCTTGGCCTTCGGCCGGAGGTTCTTGTAGCCGCACTTCCGGCAGCTGTCGGCTCGCTGGGGGTTCCGGGCGTTACAGCGCATGCAGATCATCTTCTCGAGGATGCGCTCCTCTGCCTCGTCGAACTTGGCCATACGCGGGGTGAGGTGGTGCCGCCGGATAAACCTGACCGTTCGGCTTTAAGCGCGCCCCCGTCCAAGACCGGACGATGTACGACCGACTGGCCGACCGCCCGCTCGTTGTCGACGACTACGCCCTCGAGTCCGCCTCGCTGGAGACCTCCTCCGGCTTCACGCGCGTCTCGACGACGGTGGTGCTGTCGGGCGACGGCGAGCGGGGCCGGGGGGAGGACGTGGGGTACGAGGCCGACGACCAGCGGCGGTTCCAGCGGGCCTACGCGGACGGCGGGCTCGACCTCGCCGGCGAGTACACCCTCGAATCGTTCTCGGCGCACCTCGAGGACGTCGAGCTGTTCCCGGCACCGCCGGAGCGGGAGGCCGACCGCCACTACCGGCGGTGGGCCCTCGAGAGCGCCGCCCTCGACCTGGCGCTCCGGCAGGCCGGGACCGACCTCGGGAGCGTGTTCGACCGCACGTACGACCCCGTCCGGTTCGTCGTCAGCACGCGGCTCGAGCGCCCCGCCCGTCTCGACGACATCCGTCGCGTCCACCCCGATGCGGAGTTCAAGCTCGACCCGACCGAGGCGTGGGACGAGGCGTTCGTCGCGGCGGTCGCCGACCGCGGCGGCGTCCGGGTCCTGGACCTGAAGGGTCACTACGAGGGGACCGACGTCGACGGCTCGACGGACCCGGAGCTGTACCGCCGACTCGTCGAGGCGTTCCCGGACGCGGTCTTCGAGGACCCGGCGATGACCGAGGCGACCCGGCCGGTCGTCGACCGCGTCCGGGACCACGTCTCCTGGGACGCCCCGATAACCGGCGTCGAGAGCGTCGAGCGTCTCCCGTTCGAGCCGGAGTGGCTGAACGTCAAGCCCTCGCGGTTCGGGACGCTGCGGTCGCTCCTCGACACCATCGAGTACTGCGAGGACCGGGACATCCGGCTCTACGGCGGCGGGCAGTTCGAACTCGGCGTCGGCCGGGGGCAGATACAGGCGCTCGCGTCGCTGTTCTATCCCGAGGCGCCGAACGACGTCGCTCCGGGCGGCTACAACGCGGCGACGCTCGGCGACGACCTCCCGACCAGCCCGCTCGAGCCGCCGTCCGACCCCGACGGCTTCCGTTGGTGACGAGCACAACGGCCGAACCGATGTGGTAGAGAACAACGCCTACTCGTCGGCGAGGTACTCCTCCTGGACCGCGACGACCGCCTCGGAGTCGGCGCAGTCGGCGTACCGCCGCAGCGGCTCCTCGTTCAGCTCGAGGAACGTGTGCCCCCAGGTGAACTTTCCGAGCACGGTCTCCGCCGCCTCGCGGTCACCGAGGATGCACAGCGCGCCGGCGAAGGCCTCGACGGTGGTGAGCCGGAACGGCGTCCCGTAGTTGACCGGGTTCGCGGCGACGAGGAACGGCAGCGCGCGGTGGGGGCCGTCGAGCCGGAAGGCCTCGGCGTCGGCGGTCTCCCAGGAGCAGTCGAGTGCGACGAGCCGGCCGCCCGGCGCCTCGTCGGCCGGCGACAGCGCCACGTCGGCGTGGGGGTCGAGCACGAGCCCCGGCGGCGTCGCTCGCGCCGAGCGGTGGAGCTCGGCCAGGTCGAACCGGGCGAGCTTCCGCGCCGAGCACTTCTCGGGGTCGTCGTCCCCCTCGTAGCGGACGTGCAGTTCCACGCAGCCCCTTGACCCCGGGCCGGCAAAAGTCGCTCGCACCCCGGGCGCCGGGTACTTCGGGCTGGCTCTCCTCCGTCCGGTATGGAGGCCACCGCCCTGGTCCGGGAGTACTACCGCGCGATAGACGAAGACGACTACGCGGCGCTGTCCGACGTCCTCGCCGGTGGATTCGTCCACGAGCGCCCCGACTCGACCATCGAGGGCCGCGAGGAGTTCGTCGCGTTCATGCGGTCGGGCCGCCCGGAGACGGACACCGAACACGTCCTCGAGGCCGTCTACGAGAGCGGTGCCGGGGACCGCGTCGCCGCCGAGGGCAGTTTGCTTTCGCCCGACGGGTCCGAGTGGTTCGGTTTCGTCGACACCTTCGCGGTCGGCGACCGTGGTATCGGTCGGCTGCGGACCTACACCGACGCAGGCGGCGACTGACTGCGGCCACCGACGACACCGCCAGCGGAGCCAGGCTTATCCACGAGAATTCCGTACTGGCGGTATGGTGCCGTGGGAGGCCCTGTTCGCGTACGCCCTCATCCTGGTAGCGGCGGCGCTGCTCGGCTGGCTCCCGTTCAGGTTCCTCGAGTACATCTCCATCGTCGACCAGCTCGACCCGGCCGACGCGGCCGCCGACCGGCGCGTCTCGGACTCCCGGGTGACCTGCCCCGGCTGCGGGTCGGTCAACGAGACGGCCTACGACTACTGTTCGTCCTGCGGCGGGCGGCTGCTCGTCGACGCCGACTGATACGGATTGTTGTAGTCTTTTACCGGTCGTCGCCGGTAGCGGGGTCGGCGACGACCGGTAAATCGTTACAACAATCCGTATGACGGTCGCGGGTTAAATAACCCGTTCCAGCGCCGCACCAGGCTCTTTACACCGGAGTCGAACCTGTACCCGAGATGGAACTGTTCGTACTGGCCGCTGCGGTGCTCGCTTCGGCCTACG
>CAZIVN010000056.1:0-11646 GCA_964542685.1 uncultured Halobacteriales archaeon | reverse complement strand
CGGGCACTCGACCAGCGGCGTCGCGCCCTCGTCCATCGTCACCGCCGTCTCGCGGGCGAAGGGGAGCAGTTCCTCGTAGCGCCACATCGAGTCCCAGGTCCGCTCCTCGAAGGTCGACCGGTCGACGTCGAGGGCGTCGAGGTCGTAGGCGGGGTCGAGGATGCCGTCGCAGTCGGGACAGCGGTGGGTGGCCGTCTCGGCGTCGAACCGCTCGCCGCAGTCGACACAGTCCAGTCCGACGAAGGCCGCCGTGGTGTCCATGTCCGAGGGTGGGCACGGTGGGCACTAATAAGAAGCGTTGTACCCCGCCGTGGACCGGGACCGTATCGCGGCGCTCGACTGCTCTCGTCCGAATGACAGTATTCGTTTCGACGTCCCTGCGGGGAGACTGCTCTGGGGTGGACTGGTCTGGGGTGGACTGGTCTGCGGGGCGACTGCTCTGGGGGGAGACTGGTCTGCGGGGCGACTGCTCTGGGGGGAGACTGGTCTGCGGGGCGACTGCTCCGAAAGCCCTCGGCCGCTCGCGGGCGCTCGCTCGCTGCGCGCCTCGTCGTTCGCTTTGCTCACTCCTGCCGTGCTTCCTTCGCGACTCGCCCGCGAGCGCCCGACCCCTTTCGGTCCCACCCACAGCAGCCCCCGCAGCCACGTCCTCCCCAGCCGATTCCCTCCCTCGCGGTGCTCGGTCGCTCATCCCTCGCACGATGCCACCTCGCGGTCGCGCAGGCAGAACTGCGCGACCGCTCGCAAGCGCGCGCCCGGGAGAGTATGGGGACTACCGGACGAAAGTTCCGCTCCCGGCCGCCCTTTGTCGTCTCGGGACGAACTCCACCGGGTGAGGCGAGCAGCCGTCCGCCGGGCGTTGCGCGCCCGGGCCCGCCAGGTCCGGAGCGAACTCCACGACGAGTGGGGGTCGGTGCCACACCGGGAGCGCGTCCTCGAGGCGCCGTTCCCGCGGCCGGAGACGCCCGACGACTCGATTCCGTGGTCGGCGGTGGCGCTGGTCGTCGACGCCGAGGACCGCGTGCTGTACCTGCGCGACGAGAGTCACGACCACGTGCGGTGGGAACCGCCGGGCGGCCGCGGCGAGGCGGGCGAACGGCCGGCAGAGACGGCGGTCAGAGAGGTCCGGGAGGAGACGGGCGTCGCGGCCACGGTCCGCGATCTCCTGTCCACCGAGACGCTGTGCTGGGACCACGGCGACGACGGCTACTATCCGGTCGCACAGGCCGTGTTCCTCGCCGATGCCCTCGGGGGCGAGGCCAGGGCTCGCGAGAGCGGTATCGCCGAGGTGGCCTGGCACTCCGTCGACGACCTGCCAGCCGACGCGCAGTACCGCGAGCGCGTCCGGGCGGTGCTGACGGCGTGAGGACCGGACGGCCGACTCCACAGCCGTTTTGCCGGGGCCGTCCGAACCGCCGGGCATGACCGAGCGAGTCGTCGTCGCCGGCGGTGGCCTGGCGGGCCTGGTCGCCGCCCGGCACCTCGCCGCCGACGGTGTAGACGTGACGCTGTTCGAACGCGAGGCGACGGTCGGCGGACGCGTCCGCTCGCGAACCGTCGACGGGTACGTCTGCGACCGCGGGTTCCAGGTGCTGTTTCCCAGCTATCCCGCCGCGAAACGGGAACTCGACCTCGACGCGCTCGACTTGCGCACCTTCCGGCCGGGCGCGACGCTGTGCCGTCCCGGAAAGCGCTCGACGCTCTCGGACCCGTTCCGGGACCCCGGTGCCTTCACCGACTCGCTGTTCAACCGCGAGGTGAGTACGAAGGACAAACTGCTGACGCTGAAACTCCGGCGGGACCTCCGCGGCCGCTCCGAGGCCGAGGTCTTCTCGGGCCCGGACCAGTCCATCCGCTCGTACCTGCGCGAGTACGGCTTCTCCGAGCGGTTCGTCGAGAACTTCGCGGCACCGTTCTACGGCGGTATCACGCTGGACCGCTCCCTGGAAACCTCGGCCCGCGTGTTCCGGTACACGTTCCGCGAACTCACCCGCGGCCCGGCGGCGATTCCGGCCGAGGGAATGGGCGCCATCACCCGCCAGTTGCGCGACCGCGCCGAGGCGGCCGGTGCGACCGTCGAGACGAGCCGGACGGTCACTGCCGTCGACGGGGACGGCGGGGTGACCGTCGACGGCGACCCGTTCGACGCGGACGCGACGGTCGTCGCGACGGACCCGAGGACTGCCCGCGATTTGACCGGTGTCGACGCCATCCCGACCGAGGCCGAGGGCTGCGTGACGCTGTGGTGTTCGCTGGGCACCGAACGGGACGTCCCGGGCAATCGCCGGGATCCGCTGGGCAGCGACCGCCGAATCCTGCTGAACGCCGCGGACGGCGACCCCAACAGCGTCGTCTCCCACACCGCGCTCGCACCGGACCTCGCGCCCGACGACCGCGCGCTGCTCAGCGTCACCTTCCTCGGCGACCGCGACGCCGACGACGAGACCCTCCTCGAGCGGGCCCGCGAGACGCTGGACTCGTGGTACCGGCGGCGGACGTTCGACGACCTCGATCTCGTCGCCGTCGACCGGATTCCGTTCGCCCAGTTCGCACAGCCACCGGGCGTCCACGAGTCGCTGCCGGGCGTCGACGACCCCGACGGCGACGTCGTCCTCGCCGGCGAGTACACCGAGTGGGCGTCGATTCACGGCGCCATGGAGAGCGGCCGGGCCGCGGCCGGGGCCGTCCGCGGCGACTGATCCGGACGTCCCGCTCGGCTCCCGACACCCGTCTCAGAGGTGGTCCCGCAGGTCCGAGAGCGGCGGGAACGGCAGCGTCTCGCCGGCGTCGACGTCCCTGACGACCGGCCGGAACGTCCGGAGGTTCGACAACAGCGGCGACTGGAGGTCCCGACCGGACGCGCCGTTGACGACGACGCCCGGCGCGAGCGGGGTGAAGGCCGGCAGCGCGAGGACGTCGGCGCCCTCGAACGCGCCCGGGCCGTACAGCACGCACGGGTAGCGCCGCCCCTCGATCTCGATGGCTGGGTGGTCGTGGCCGATCACGTACCGCGTTGCGTCCGCCGCCGGTCGCTCGTGACCGTGACAGACCACGGTGCCGTCGTCCAGGCGGGCCTCCGCCGGGGTGGGGCCGTCGACGGCCGTCTCCAGGCGCGTGTCGTGGTTGCCCGGCGTCACGACCAGGTCGGCGCCCGCGTCGGCGACCAGGTCCGTGAGGTCCTCGACCGTCTCGCCGACGCCGTACGGCAGCGTCGAGAAGGAGTGCAGGAGGTCGCCGGCGACGACGACGGTGCCGGGATCGGTCCGGTCGAGGAGGGTCGACAGCGACTCGTGGAGGCGCTGTCCCTCGTCCAAGGGGAACTCGACGTTCGACTCGCGGGCACGGCCGACGTGGAGGTCGGCGACGACGAGTGCGTCCGCGTCGGCGAGGTAGACGGCGCGTTCGAAACAGTCGACGTCCGGCGGGAGCGTCACTGCTTGGCGGTGTCCGGATCTCCACCGTCGGACTCGCCGTCCGACGAGGTTCCCGTCGCCTCGCTCCGGGAACCACCGTCCGCCACCGGCGGGTGGATGTCCAGTTCCTCACGGAGGTCGTACTCGGTGCCGGTCAGGACGAACAGCGCCTCCTCCAGGACCGTCAGCATCTCGGGCAGGCGGTGGACGACGATCCAGGTGATCCCGACGAGTGCGACGACGGACAGCGTCTGGGAGATGACGCTGTGGGCGACCCAGAAGGAGACGTACGCGCCGTCGACGCCGGCGACGGTTCCGGCGACCGAGACGATGGTCTCGTGCTGGAACCACTGGCGGCCGGCGGCGACGGCGACGAACACGTTCCGGATCCAGTTCAGCACCCAGATGATCCCCGCCGCCAGCGCGAACGAGCGCAGTTTCCGGACCAGCGGCGCCTTCGTCGCGGCGATGAGGCCGCCGAAGATGGCGATCGACCCGATTCCCGTACACGCGTAGATGATGTACGTCGCGAAGCCCTCGAACACGAACTTGTTCTGGTAGCCGTACACCGGCCCCGCCGTGTACTCCGGCGAGAACCCGAGCAGCGTGATACCCCAGTAGGTCTGGTCGGCGACCGTCGTGATGAGCAGTTTCCGAATCCAGGGCACCGCCTGCGTGGGGAAGTACAGCAGTCCCATCACCCCGACGGCCGAGGACAGCGTCAACAGCGATGTCCGTCCCCGGACCAGGAGGTAGCCGCAGTACAGCGAGGCGGGAATCGCGATCAGGCTCCCGACGCCCTCGACGACGCTTTTCACCTCGAACATGAAGTGCGGGAACACCGAGAGCCAGAACACGGCGAAGGTTCCCCAGGCGCCCGCGGCCACGTACCGTGCGACGGTCCGTCTGTCGACGGCCGTCAGAACGGCCCCCGCGAGGAACGCCGCGATGACGAGCCACGCGAGTGGGTCCGAGTAGGCAGCCAGGCGGTCCAGCGGAGCGAGCGGGGATGACACGGTCGTGTGAACGGACCGTCGGGATAAAATCTTGTTGGGATACCGCGGTCGTGTACGGACGGCGTCATACCGGGGGTCTCGGCTCGTCCCGGCGACCGTCGGTGTCGGGTACGTCGGCCGGTAACACGTCGAGAACGATCGGCATCGGACCGCTGTGGTGTCGAACGCCCGGCGTCAACAGGCCCGTGGTACGCCGGTGGACGGAGCAAGTGGCGAGCCCCCAATCCCCGACAGGCGGTGGTCCCCCAGGATGCCACCGCCCTCCGTCGAAGGAGGGGGTCGCCAGGTACACCTGACTGGTCTGGGATAATAAATACTCCGTCCTCCTGCCGAGGAGCCGCCGCCCGCGAGACCGCCCGCCGTCACCGCCCCTGGGAGGCCAGGTCGTCGCGGAGGTACCGCACGACGCCGGCGAGGTCGCGCTCCAGGGTCGGACCGCTCCAGCGGTCGTCGAGGCGGCCGACGACGACCTCGCGGTCGGCGTCCGGTGCGCCGGCCGCCCGGACCGCGTCGATCCAGTCGGGCAACAGGTCGCGGTAGGCGTCCAGGGCGGCCGCCGCGTCCGTCCGGGCGCCGAAGTGGGCGTAACACAGTACTGCCGGATCGGTCTCGCGGAGTCGCTCGACCGTCGCCACGCTCGCGTCCAGGTCGAAGTCCGGGGGCGGCGTCGACGGGTAGAGGCCGCCGGCCACCCACATCCCCGCTGCGTCGGCGGCGAACAGGACGTCGTCCCGGTCGTCGTGGAGACAGTACTGGTGGGGCGCGTGGCCCGGCGCGTCGACGACGTCGAGCGCCCGCCCGCCCACCGTCAGCGTCTCCCCGCCGTCGACGGTCCGACACCGCTCGGGTGGGACCAGGTCCGGGTTCCCGTACCCGTCAGCGACGGCGCCCATCGCCTCGCGGGCGCTCTCGACCAGGCGGTCCAGGGCCGCGCGGTCGGTCAGGTAGCGCTCCCCGCGGTCGTGGACGACGACGGTCGCGTCGGGACAGGCCGCCGCGAGCGCCCCCGTCGCGCCCGCGTGGTCGAGGTGGACGTGCGTCGGGAGCAGGTGCGTCACGTCGTCGACGTCGTACCCCAGGTCCGCGACGGCCGTCAGAATCCGCTCCGCCGCGGGCGCGGCACCGGGGTCGACGACCGCGAGGTCGCCGTCGCCCTCGAGGAGGTACGCCGACATCAGTTCCGGCAGTCCCAGGAGGTGGGTGTCGACGGCGTGGACGCCGGTGCAGTCCGGGACCGAACTGACTGTCATCGGTTCGGACTGCGGTCCTCGGGGTCTTCAGCGTTCGGTCGGTCCGTGGCCCCGGCTGGTCGACGCCCTCCACGGCCGCGAAAACGGTCGAATCGCCGACCGAAGGCGGATCTCCGGAGTGGGTGGCGACCGTTCAGAGCATGTCGAGGGCTTCCTCGACGAAGCCGAGGGCATCCTCGCCGACGTCGCCGGCGACGTCCGCGGCGCCTTCCGCGGCTTCCGGTGCGACGTCGGCCGCCTGACCGGCCATGTCGGCCGCTTCCCCACCGACGTCACCCGCCACGTCGGCAGCGTCGCCGCCCACGTCGCCCGCCACGTCGGCCGCCTCGTTCGCCATGTCGGCCGCCTCGTCGGGGTTGGAGGCCGCGCCGGCCGCGCCGGCACCGAGTGCCCCCGCACCCAGCGCCGCGCCGGCCGCCGTACTCTTCGAGACGCCGGAACTGTCGTCGTCGCCGTCGGAGGCCGACGCACCCTGACCCTGACCGTGGCCTTGCTGCTGTCCCTGGTTGTGTGCCTGCTGTCCCTGGTTGGGCTGGCGCTGTCCTTGCGGGGCCTGTCCCTGCGGCACGTGGCCACCCTGGTGGTGGGTCGGCGGTTGCCGCTGCCCGCCTCCGGTGACTGCTTGCAACTCACCGGGGTCGAGCCACACCCCACCGCAGTTCCCACAGAAGTCGATCACGATCCCGTGCGTCGACTTCTGGGCCATGTTGACACCGCACATCGGACAGACGAGCGTTCTGTTCTGTTGTGCCATCGATGTACCTCTTCGGTATGGTACGGTAGACTACCACTAAAAAGCACCCGCCAAGTACCTAGAGCGCCCACCGTCCTCGACGGTCCCAGGCCCCAGCGACGGGCCGCCGTCGTCGACATACAGATTCTTCTTTCACGCGACCCAACGACCGCCCGGAGATGCCACTGGACTGTCGCGTCACCCTGGAAGCTGGCGTACAGGTGTACGACGTCGCGGACCCGGGAGACGAGTCGGTGGCCGGCGACGGTGCGGACGCCGAGAGCGACCCCCTGCCGTCGTTCCAGGAACTGGTCGAGACCTGACGGCCACACGGCAGTGGCCCGGCCGGCGCCGGTCCGGGTTTTTCTGACGGATCGCACGCGACGGAATCGGAGGCGTTATTAGCACCGGCGGCACTCGCACCGACAGTGCGCGTCCTGAACTACCTCGAACTCGCCGGGCCCCTGGAGCGAAGCGGCATCGCCACCGCGACGAACCAGCAACGGACCGCCCTCCGGCGGGTCGGCGTCGACGTGGTGACCGACCCGCTCCCGGACCTTCTCCGCGCGCCGGCCCGGGCGCTGAGGGGTGAGCGCGTGGTCGCGGACTACGACGTGGCTCACTGCAACATGATCGGGCCCGGAACGCTCGCCGTCGCGCGACACGCCAGGGCGACCGGGCGACCGCTCGTGTTGCACGCCCACGTCACCCGCGAGGACTTCCGGGAGAGTTTCCGGTTCTCGAACCAGCTGGCCGGGCCGCTGGGCGCCTACCTCAAGCGGTTCTACTCCCAGGCCGACCTGGTCCTCTGTCCCAGCGAGTACACGAAGTCCGTCCTCGAGTCGTACCCCGTCGACGCACCGATCGAACCCGTCACGAACGGCATCGACCTCGACTCCGTCGCGGGCCACGAGCGGTTCCGCGAGGCGTACCGGGACCGGTACGACCTGGACGGGACCGTCGTGTTCGCCGTCGGCAGCGTGTTCGAGCGCAAGGGGCTGTCGACGTTCTGCCGCCTCGCGGAGGCCACGGACTACGACTTCGCCTGGTTCGGCGCCGTCGACGACGGCCCCCAGGCGTCGGCGGCGGTCAGGAAGTGGACCGGGAACCCGCCCGAGAACGTCACCTTCACGGGCTGGGTGGAGGACAAGCGCGGCGCGTTCGGCGCCGGCGACGTGTTCTGTTTCCCGACCCACGTCGAGAACCAGGGCCTGGTCGTCCTGGAGGCGATGGCCTGTGGCAAACCGGTCGTGTTGCGCGACATCCCCGTCTTCCGCGAGTACTTCACCGACGGCGAGGACTGCCTGCTGTGTTCGGACCGCGAGGAGTTCGTCGCGGCCCTGGACCGACTGGACGACGACCCCGACCTCGGGGAGCGTCTCGGCGAGAACGCTCGAGAGACCGCCGCGTCCCACTCGCTGGACCGCGTCGGCGAGCGGTTGACCGACCACTACGAGCGACTGCTGTGCGGGGCCGACGGCAACCGGCCCGATTGACGGCCCTGGTGGTCGCGAGCACGGTCCGCGCTCTGGCCCGTCCCGAGAGCACAAGACACAATTCGGCCGGCCGCCAATCGGTGATCACTATGGGACTGGGTTCCACCGCGAAGAAACTCCAGACGGTCGCGGACAAGGCAGAACAGCTGTACGCACAACTCCAGGACGTCCGGGAGCGGATGACCGAACTGGAGGCGTCGGCACAGGAGACCAGCGAGCGCGTCCAGAACATCGAGCGCGAACTGGACGGTCAGCGCGCCCTGCTGATGGCCATCGCGGAGGAGCAGGGCATCGACCCGGAACGCGTCCTCGCGGACGCCGCCATCGAGGACGTCGACGCCGCCGACGGGACCGGGCAGGCAAATTCCGCCGGTACCGACGGCGAGTAACAAGACCTAACAGACGGGCTCTCTCACCCCTCACCAATGACGACCCACCGCGAGCCGCTCGACTCGGTCATCGAGACCGTCGGCGAGACCCCGCTCGTCCGCGTCCAGGCAGCGCCCGAGGACGTCCCGGTGTACGCCAAACTGGAGTCGTTCAACCCCGGCGCGAGCATCAAGGACCGCATTGGCAAGTACATGCTCGAACGGATGCTCGAGGACGGGCCCCTCGAACCGGGCGGAACGGTCATCGAACCGACCGCGGGCAACACGGGCATCGGCTTCGCCGTCGCGGCGAACCAGCTTGACGTCCAGGCGATGTTCGTCGTGCCCGAGCGGTTCTCGCTGGAGAAACAGCAGTTGATGCGCGCGCTGGGCGCCGAGGTCATCAACACGCCCACCGAGGACGGGATGGGCCGGGCCATCGAACGCGCCCACGAACTCGCGGAGGAACTGGACGACGCGGTCGTCCCCCAGCAGTTCGAGAACCCCCTCAACGCAGAGGCCCACTACGAGACGACCGGGCCGGAGGTGTTCGACGCGCTCGACGGCGAGGTGGGCGCCGTCGTCGCCGGGTGTGGGACCGGCGGCACCCTGATGGGCATGGGACGCTACATGCTGGAGCACGACTCCGACACGCTCGTCGTCGCCGTCGAACCCGGGGGCTCGATGTACGGGGCCTTCTTCGGTAGCGATCCGGAGGAAGGCGAGTACAAGACGGAGGGCATCGGCACGCACGACCCGGCGACCAACGAACTGTTCGACCCGGAGCTCGTCGACGAACTGGTCACCGTCCCCGACGAGGACACCCACGCCGAGATGCAACGGCTCGCCGCCGAGGAGGGACAGCTCGTGGCGTCGTCGGCCGCCGCGAACAGTCTGGCCGCCCAGGAGGTCGCAGACCGCATCCGGACGGGGGAACTGGACGCGCCACACGACACCGTCGTCACCGTGTTCGCTGACTCCTCGGAGCGGTACCTCTCGAAGGGCGTGTACCGGTCCTACGAGGAGTGGGAGGGGTAGGGTGCGTCGCCGGGGCGACCTCCGGGCTGGACTGTCGATCGCGCGGCTCGAGCTCCTGCGGAGCCTCCGGATCGTCCTGGGCGACCGCCGTCGGGTCGCGAGTGCACTGTTCGTCGCCGCCGCCGTCGCGGTCCCCTACCTCGGCGTCCTGGGTGGGCTGTACGCGGCGGGCGTGGCCGTCGCGCAGGGCGAACTGCCGGTGACGACGGCGGTCCGGGGAGCCTTCCCCGGCACGCTCGCCGGCCTCGTCCTGCTGGCGACGGTCCAGCGCGTCGCGGAGTCGTCGGTCCCCGACGGCGCCGAGTTCCTGCTGACGACGGCTCGAACCCGGGCCGTCGTGATCGGCGAACTGCTCTCCTCCGGCGTGACGCTGTACGGAACGGTCGCGGTCCTGGCAGTGCCGGGGCTCGTGGCGTTCGCGCTGGGGGCCGGGTCGCCCGTGACGGTCCCGCTGGCACTCGTGGTCGCGATGCCCGTCGTGGCGCTGGCGACGGTTCTCGGCTACCTCTTCGCGTCGACCGGGGCGGTGCTCGCCAGACGGCTCCCGCACGTCACGGGCCTGAAGTTCGGCGCCTACGTCGGCGGGATGTTGCTGGTCGGCCTCTCCGGCCCGGTCCTCGTGGAGGCACTGGAGGGCGGCGTCCGCGGCCCGCTCGAACCGCTTTCCGGGATTCCGATCGCGGACTACGCACTGCTGGCACTGTTCGGGACGCCTCCCGGTGCCGCGACGCCCGTCGGGGTCGCGACTGGGGTCGCGCTGGTGGGACTCACGGCGCTGGGGGCGAGCGCGGCCGTCCCGGTCTCCGAACGGCTCTGGTTCACCGACGGGACGAGCGGCGGCCGGTCCGCCGTCGAGCGCCACGCGGAGGCCCCCCGGCCCTTTACTGCGACGCCGAGTCTCCGGGTCGCGTGGCACTACCTGCTGTTCGCCCGCCGGGCCCCGCGCCGCCTCGTCCACCTCACGGTGTTCGTCTTCCTCCTGTTTCCCGTCGCGGGCGTCGCCGCGGCGGATCCGGGTGCGCTCCCGCTGGTCGGCGCGGCGACGGTGCTCCTGATCGGAACGCTGCTGTCCGGCGGTGCCTTCGGCCTCAACCCCCTCGGCGACGAGGGCCCGGTGTTGCCCGCGCTGCTCGTCACCGGCGTCGGCGGCCACCGCCTCGTCCGCGGCCGACTGCTGGCCGGCCTGACGCTGAGTCTCCCGCTCTCGGTCACGGGCGCGGTCGGCGTGTGGCTCGGCCTGGAGCTGTCGGTCCGGATCGGACTCGGCCTCCTCGGCGGCGCCCTCGCCCTCCCGGTGGCCTGTGGCTGTGTCGCCCTGGGCCTCGGCTGTGCGATTCCGAAGTTCGAGTCCGAGTCGGTCTTCGGCCTGGAGACCGTCCACCCATCGCGGATTCCCGTCATGCTGTACGTCTACGGCGGTCTCGTCGCCGTCCCGGTCGGACTGGGGCTGGTCGCAGTCCCGCCCGGCGAGGTGGTCGGCCGCTCGCTCCACCTCGGCGCCCTCGCTGCCTACGCCGTCGTCGTCGGCACGCTCGCCGCCGTCGGGTACGTGTACGCCGTTCGTCGCGTCGACGGGTACACGTACTGATACTACCGGACAGAACTATTTGAACGAACTCGCCGACCGTCGGCGAGTTCGTTCGCATTGACTTCTGTCCGGCAGTATGAGCAGGCCCCCGTGCCGCCGGCACCCGCCGTCGGCCACGGAGACGAGGGGTTTTTGCCGAGGGCGGAACCTCCTGGGGACTGTCGATGCCGTCGGAGCGGTCGGCCGCGAGAGCGGCGAACGGTGCCGAGTCGGAGCGACGGGGGTCCACAGCGGCGCCCGAGTGGACCGAGTTCGCGGCTCTCGCGCTGGTGGCCGCCCTGACGGGCCTCCTCGTCGAGGCCCTCGCCCTGACCGCGACGACGGTGTACGGACTGAACTTCTCCGTGAGCGGCCCCAACGCGACGGCCCTGCTCCTCGGCGGCCTCGTGACCGGGTGGGTCGTCGTGTTCGTCCCGGACTCACCGCGGCGGCTCTGGGGCGGCGCGAGCGCCGGACTCCTGGCCGGCGTCGCGCTGTCGGCGGGCGGAAGCGGTGCGCTCGCGGCCGTCGGGGGCCTCCTGGTCGCGACGGCCGCGACGCCGGCCCTGTTCGCACTCGTCGGCGCACTCCGGGAACGGACCGCGGTCGGCGTCGCCGTCGGCCTCCTCCTGACGGTGGGGGTCCGAACCGCCGCCTGGACCGCGCCGCCGCTCGCGACGCCGGGCGGGACGGCGGCCCTGGTCCTCGTCGTCCTCGCCGTCCCGGCGCTGGCGGCGGCCCTGGCGAGCGCCGACGCACTCCCGG
>CAZIVN010000055.1:0-11680 GCA_964542685.1 uncultured Halobacteriales archaeon | reverse complement strand
GGCGACGAGTTCGACCTCGACGCGACGGTCGAGCACTTCGAGAACCCGCGCGACGAGGACGAGACCCACGAGATGGAGATCGCAAACGACCGCTACGCCGCCCTCATCGACGGCCAGGACCAGGACTTCGGGTCCGGGGTACGCGACGTCTTCGAGACGCTGACCGGGTACGAGGACACCATCGCGGCCCACGAGGACCGGTTCCTGCCGGGCGTGCTCGACGACTGGGAAGCGGACGAGGAGTGAGAACAGCGCCGTGACTACATTTAAACGGGAATACGACATATGATCTGCTATGCCAGACATCGTGCGCGACGACGACGTGCTGGGGGGAGACCCGCGGCTGGCAGGACACCGTATCTCGGTGGTCCAGGTCGCCGATCTCGTGCTGGAAGGGGGACACTCGCCGGCGTACACTGCCGACTAGCTCGGACTGACGCTCGCAGAGGTGCACGCGGCACTGTCGTACTTCTATACTGGTCGACAGAGTCCCTGATAGATATTCACCGGACCGTAACGCGGCGAATTCTATCAATCGTTCTGTCGACCAGTATACGACAACCCGGACGAGATGGAGGCAGTCCGCGAGCGCCACCGGGACCTCGAGGCCGAACTCGAGGAGCGGGCCGTCGATCCGGACCGGGTCGAACACTGAGGGACGGCGCGACTCGCGTTCTGCGTCGACGAGCACGTCCCCGACGCGTTCGTGACGGCGCTCGAATCGAACGGGTTCACCGTCGTCGATGCCGTCGGCGAACGCGGACGGGAGACGGTCGACGAACGACCGGGACTTCGTCCGACTGGGCGAGACGACGGAACACGCAGGTATCGTCGTCTACACGACCCAGGAGCTGACACCAGGCGAGTTCGCGAGAGGGATCCGCCGGATCGACAGGCAGTTTTCGCCGGCGGACGCGGCGGACACGCTCGTCTGGCTGGAGAGTTGGCTGTAACCGTCAACGGAGGGGATGGATCGTGAGCGAGAGTCCGATAGACGTACTCGTTACCGGCGGCTGCGGATACATCGGGAGTCACCTCGTCCCCCGACTGGTCGAGGCCGAGCGCGTCGACCGGGTGGTCGTCCTCGACAGCCTCGCGTCGGGGTCGCCCCGCGCGTTGCAGGGCGCGTTCGGCGACGGTCTCGAGTTCCGGCGGGGCGACGTCCGCGAGTACGGCGACGTCGAACTCGTCGAGAACCCCCGGGCCGGCGAGGAGACGCTCGTCGAGGCGTTCGCTATCGACGCGAGCGCCGCCCGGGACCGGCTCGGGTGGACGCCGGACCACTCCGTCGAGGCGAGCGTCCGGGACCTGTTGCAACCGGCGGCGGACTGACCGCGGTCGAACGCCCGTGCCGTTCGGGCGCCACACGTGGTCGACAGGCGGAGCAGGTCACTCGACGAGTTCGGTCAGCCGCTCGGTGGTCAGCTCCACGGTCGCCGCCCAGTTGTGGGCCGCCACGACGTGTTCCCGGCCCGCTCGACCGAGGCGGGCCCGGCGCGCCGGGTCGGCGAGCAACTCGCGAACCGCCGTCCCCAACCGCTCGGCATCTCCGACTGGCACGGAAACGCCACCGCGCTCGACGAGCGCGTCCAGCTGTTCCAGGTCCGACGTCACGACCGGCGTCTCCGTCGCGAGCGCCTCCAGCACCGTCCGTGGCAGTCCCTCGGACTCGCTGGGCAGGACGAGCAGGTCGGCACCACGGTACAGTCCCGGCATGTCGTCGTAGTCGACGTGGCCGAGAAACTCGACGTGCTCCGCGAGGCCGGCCGCCGTTGCGTACTCTTGAAGGGGCTCCCGGAGGTGTCCATCTCCCGCGAACGAGAGGGTACTATCCGGGTATTCCGCCACGACGTGTGCGAGTGCGTCGATGGCGTCGCGAGGCCGCTTGCCCTCGACCAGACGGCCGACGAACAGGAGTGAGGGGCCCTGGTGGTCGTCACTGGCGGGTTCTCCGGGCCTGAACCGGTCGGTGTCGATTCCGTTCGCGACGACGGCGACGTCCGTTGCCACGCCCAGCTCCCGGAGGCGCTCGCGGTCGGTGTCGGTGTAACAGAACACGACGTCGGCGCTGTCGAACGTCGCACGCCCAAGCGTGCGGAGATACAGGTCGAACAGCCAGTGGGGCGCCGACTGGGAGTACAGTCCGTGATTCGTGATAGCCAGCGGCGTGTCGTCGAACCGGCGCCCCAACGCGGCGAGGTTCGTCGCAAAATACAGATGCGAGTGAGCGTGGACCACGTCGTACCCGTCGGCGCGGCGCAACTCCTGTGCCAGTGCCACCGAGAGGTCGTTCCCCAGAACCGACACGGTCGGCTCCCGCCGCAACACCGTGTACCCGTCCCGCTGTTCGCGACGCGGCGCCTCGTCGCGCCGGACCGTCAGGACGGTCACGTCGTGACCCGTGGCGGCCTGGTCGCGACTCATCGCGTGGACGTGATACGCGCCGCCGCCCGCGACGTCGGGGTAGTACTTCTGTGCCACGCGGAGGATCCGCATTCCTCTCCCCGTCATCGCCCGGCCGTCATAACCGTGGCGCTCGCGAGTCTCCCATCGAAACGGCCGCCACTACACCGTCCGGTTTGCGTTCGGGCGCCTATCTACGGTCGTTCACAAGTAGTTACAACGACTTCGACACGGATATGCGTCGAGAGTGCGTCTAACTGCCGGTTTCGGGACACGCTCGTGGAATCGCTTGTGAACGACCGTATCCCACTCTGCTCGGCCCGGGGCCTTCGCCGAGGGTCGTGCCATCCGCTCCGGTCGCGAACGCCGTTCGACCGCCCAGTTCACGACTCGGTTTCGCCGTTCGGCCCGACCGTCCGCAGGGCGTCGACGCCGACCTGGTACAGTTGCCGGACGACGATCTTCAGGTCGAACCAGAACGACTGGCGGCGGATGTATTCGACGTCGTATCTGAGCTTCTCCCCCGGGTCGTGTCCGGTCGCACCGTTGATCTGGGCCAGCCCCGTCAACCCGGGGCGGACGAACCAGCGGCGTCGCCACTGGTCGGCCGCAGTCTCCATCCGCGAGTCCAGTTCCGGCCGCTCGGGACGGGGACCGACGACGCTCATGCCGCCGACGAGGATCGACCACAGCTGGGGGATCTCGTCGAGGTGTGTTTGCCGGAGGAACTGCCCGACGCGGGTCACCCGCGGGTCGCGGTCGCCGGCGTCCTCGTCGCTTATCCGTGGCCCGGTGTCGGCCTCGGCCTCGGGGACCATGCTCCGGAACTTGTACACGGTGAACCGCTCGCCGAACTCGGCGGTCCGTTCCTGGCTGTAGAGGACCGGTCCCGGACTGTTCAGTTTGACTGCAACTGCGATGAGCGCCATCACCGGCGCGAGGACGAGCAACCCCGTCGCGGCGAAGGCCACGTCGAACAGTCGCTTGACGACGTAGTCCTGTGGGTCCCACGGTTCGAGGTCGACATCGACGAGTTCGCCGTCGGCCATCCCCACGGTCAGCACGTTGTCCGTGTGGCTGCGGTGGAGACGGACGGCGACGCCGTGGTCGTAACAGATGTCCAGGGCGCCGAACAACTCGGTGTGGTTTGCGTCCGAGAAGGCCAGCAGCGCCGTGTCGACGTCCCTGTCGACGATCACCTCGTCGAGTCGCGAGAACCCGCCGAGACACTCCAGGTCGGCCAGCGGGCCGTCGTGCTCGCGGACCGGGCCGCCGTCCACGTAGGCCGGGCGCTCCCGGACGGTCGGCGAGACGTAGCCGACGACCCGGTCGTCGGCAGTCGCGAGGATGTCCGCCATAGCGTCGCGGTCGTCGCCGACGA
This sequence comes from uncultured Halobacteriales archaeon, assembly GCA_964542685.1. GTDB lineage: Archaea > Halobacteriota > Halobacteria > Halobacteriales > Natrialbaceae > CAZIVN01. Next base: position 7,896 of record CAZIVN010000055.1, on the reverse strand, counting down.
TCACCGCCCGTTTGCCCGTCTCCGGCCGGCGACGAATGAGGACCATCATCACCGGCAACGCGACGACGAGCAGGCCCGTGACGATCATCAGCGTCGACCGCGGGAGCCGGTAGGTGTAGTTGTAGTACCCCAGGGCCGCGAGGCCGAACATCGCGAGGACGACCCGCTTCTGGGTAAGCAAGACCACGTCGAGTATCCGCCGCGGGCGGGGCTTGAACAGCGGCCACATGCCCGCCGCCGTGGCGACGACCGTCGTGGCCACCGCAACCGTCAGGTCGCCGCTGGTCAGGACTTCGGGTGCGGGCCGCCCGAAGTAGGGAACGCGACTGAACGCCGCCTGCACGGCAGGGTGGTTCGCCAGCGCGACGGCTCCGAGCGTCACCGCGAGCGTGCCTGCGACGCTCGTGACCCGGTACCGCCACCTGACGTCCATCGGTCCTAGTTCCGTCAGTGTCGGTATAAAAACTACGTCCCGGTTATCGCAACTGAAACGTTCTGCGACCGGTATCGAGGGGTGTGGCCGATATCGAGGGGTGTGGCCGATATCGAGGGGTAACCCCATCCACCTCGCACGGACCGGACTGTCATCGCCGTGTCCGCTCGACCACACTCGCGGGCTCGACGGGGAGGGGGCTTACACCACTCACTGTCAGGCGCCCGGGTCGCCGCCGTCGCTGACGGCCGCGCTCGCGTTCACGGCGTCGGTGGCGGCGGCGACAGCCTCGCGGCTCGGGGAGTCCACCGTCGCGAGGACGTCCTCGACCACGTCGGTCGTCGAGACGTCGCCCAGGTCTGCCTCGGTGCTGAGGACGAGGCGGTGTGCGAGGACGGGTTCGACGTACCGTTTGACGTCGTCGGGGATGACGTAGTTTCGGCCGCGGGTGGCGGCCCGGGCCTTGGCCACGTTGAGGAATGCGAGCGTCGCCCGGGGGGAGGCGCCGTGTGCGACGTCGGGCGACTCGCGGGAGGCGGCGACGATGTCGAGGATGTACTCGCGGACCGGGTCGGCGACGTGGACGTCGGCCACCGTCTCGCGGGCCGCGAGCAGGTCCTCGCGGGAGACGACCCGCTCGACCGTCTCCGGGCCGAGCTGTGGGTCCGCGTCGAACCGGTCGACCAGCGCCGACTCCTCTGCGCGGTCGGGCAACCCCATCGTGAGTTTCAGGTCGAACCGGTCGCGTTGGGCTTCGGGGAGTTCGAACGTGCCCTCCATCTCGATGGGGTTTTGCGTGGCGATGACGAGGAACGGTTCGGGCAGCGGGAGGGTATCGCCCTCGACGGTCACGGTGCCCTCCTGCATCGCTTCCAGCAACGCCGACTGGGTTTTGGCGGTGGCGCGGTTGATCTCGTCGGCGACGACGACGTTGGCGAACACGGGCCCCCGTCGGAGTTCGAACTCGCCGGTCTGTTCGCGGTAGACGTAGGTTCCGGTGATGTCCGCGGGGAGGATGTCCGGCGTCATCTGGATGCGGTTGTACTCCAGGCCGGTCGCGCGGGCGAACAGGTTCGCGACCGTCGTCTTCGCGACGCCGGGCACCCCCTCCAGGAGGACGTGTCCGCGAACGAGCGCGGCGACGGTGAGACCCTCGACGACGTCCTCGTTGCCGATCAGGACGGTCTCGACCTCCTCGCCGATGGCTTCGTAGACGGCCGCGGGGTCACTCATCGTCATCACGTCCCCGCTGCTGACGTAAAACCGCTTCCGTTACGCGCTCGGTGCGCTCGGGGTCCCACTCCGGGTGGCGGTCGGCGAGCAGCGCCTCGATGCTGTCCGCGTCGAGGCGTATCTCGGGTGGTTCCCGCCCGGACCGCACGCCCGGCAGTCGGGTTCGTACCCGGCCGGCAGTCGTCAGGATTCTGTCGCGAACGACCCACAGCGCGAACCCGGCGAACGTGGCGACGCCGACGACGAACTGGACGAGCGGCGACGCCCGAACGGCGAGCAGGCCGTAGACCAGCGGCGGGAGCGGCCCCGACTGATAGTCGAGGACGACGTCCGACCGACCGTCGAGGAGCGCGGCGAGAAACGCCCGGTTGCCCTCGCGTTCGAGCATGGCGTTGGTGAACACGCTCGGGTCGCTCACGACGACGACCCGGCCGGTACCCACCGACTCCACCGTGGCGACCGGGAACGGCCCCAGCGGGTCGGACTCGTCGAGCGACCCGTTGCCGTTCGCGTCGAGGTACGCGACGGCAGACGTGTTGGCGAGTGGCGTCGCGCCGCGTGGCCGGACCGCGGTGGCGCTGTTGAGCGTCAGCGACTCGGCGTCCCCGGTCAGCGGGTGGTCTGTCACGTTCCCCGCGATGGGCAGGTGTTCCGCACGGTAGTTGTTGCGCTCGTCCCGGAGCGGTCGCCCGTCGACGCGGGCGCTGGCGCCGACGGCGGCGAGGTACGCGTTCGTCCGCGTGGCGTTCTGGCCGGCGACGACCAGCGTCCCGCCTCGGGCGAGGTAGCCGCGAACGCTCGCCGCCGCTCCGCTCGCGGGCGCCGACGGCGCCATCGCGACCGCGAGTGACTCGCCGGCCCCGACGTCCTGGTACGGCCTGGCCGTGATGGCGAGGTGGGTGTCGGCGCTCTCGCTGGCTGTGTCGCGGAGCGTCCCTGCGCCGTCCCAGTCGTCGTTGTAGGGGCCGTAGGCCGCCCCGGACGTCGAGAGCGCTGCGACGAGCGCGAGGTTGACCGCCACGAGCACGACGACGACGGCCAGGCGCGGGTAGTCGGGGGAGAACGCATCCGCCACGGGTCAGCCACCCCCTGCGGGCGGCCCCTCGCCGTGTCCGTCGCTGACGGGCTGGCCGCCTGCCCGGCGCTCCCCGTCCGGGTCGACCAGGGCAGCGATCCCCGCCAGCGTCTCGCGGGCAGCACTGCTGGAGAGCGAGTCGGCGGCGTAGACGGCACGCTCGTACTGTTCGGTCGCGTCACGGAGCGCCCCGAGCGTCTCCTCGTCGAGGTCCGCGTCCCGGCAGTCCCGGTAGAACTCCCAGTGCGTGCGGTCACCCGCCGCGTCGACCTCTCTCTCTTCCAGATGTCGCCGCAGGGCCGCGTACCCGACGCGAACCGCCTGTTCGGGGTCGGTTCCCGGCAGGTCGCCGGCCGCACTCACGAGCGTCGCCGAGGCGGGGTGTCCGGTCGACCCGTCCCCGCCCGAGGAGTCGTCGTCCGCAGCGCGCGCCCCGTCATCGTCGTCGGCTTCCTGTCTGCCGCCCGCCGCCGTCCCCGTCCCTGCGCCCGTCCCCCGGAGTCGTCGGACGGCCCGCGCGAGGCCGCCGACCAGAAGCACTGCGACCATTGCCCCGGCGACGAGGAGCGCCGTGTTGCCGGTCGTGACGGCGACGGTCGTCGCCCGTTCGGTTCGCGCCAGGTTCCCGCGCTCGGGCGAGACGACGGTGACGTCCACGGGCGTGGTCCGGGTCCGGAGTCCCTGCTCGACCAGCTCCGACGGCACCGTAACCGCCGTCTCGAACGACCCGTCCGGACCGGTCCGGGCACTGCCGACGCGAGTCCCGCCGACCAGCACCGTGACGCGATGGCGGTCGACGGAGGCCTCGGCGGTCGTGACGTTCCCGGCCACGTCGAGCGTCCGGCCGTCGGCCTGTGCCGCGGTGATCGACAGTCGGGGGGTCCGTTCGACGACCGTGACGGTCGTGTTCGCAGTCGTGTTCGAGACCGGCCTGTCTCCCGTCCGGACGGCCACCGTGACTGTCTGGTTGCCCGCCGGGACGCGACTCGGGAGCGACCGCCCGACAGCGTACGTCCCGTTCGGTCCGGTCTCGTTGCGCGCGACGACGCGGCCGCCGGCGCGGACGACGAGCGTCGCGTTGTCGACGCCCACGGTGCCGGCCGTCACGTCGCCGAAGACGCGAAGGGTGTCGTTGTAGGCGACGGTATCGGGTTCGGCAGTAACGGTGGCGTTCGTCTCTGCCCGGGTCACGGTCACCGGGACCGACCGTTCGCTCGCTGCAGTGACCGAGACGTTCTCCGGCACGTACCGGACTGTCGCCCGGTCGACGGCGGGCGATGCCGTCCGCGGGCGGTGGACGACCTCGAATCGGCCGTCGGCGTCGGTCCGGGTCGTGGCCGTTTCCCCGCCGAGCACGAGTTCGACGGTGGCGTTGGCCACGCCGGCATCGTTCGCGGTGAGTCGCCCCTCGACGACGAGCGGGTCGGCCGTCGACGTGGTCGACGTCCACTCCGTGACAGCGACTTCCGTCGCCACGAGCGTCTCGCCCTCGAGGGCCACCTGCTGGACCAGCACCGCGAGCATCCGGTCACGGACGGACGCGCGCTGGTCTCTGAAACTCTCGTTGGACACGTCTTCGAGTCGCCAGTAGCGCTCGATGAGTTCGTCGCCGACGCGCTCGACCCGGCGGTTCGCCCGTTCGAGTTCGTGTGCAGTACGCCGGATTTCGACCGCGTCTACCCGCTCTGGGTGTGGGTCGGCCGGGCTCCCGGCGATTGCGACCGGCTGTCGTGAAGATCCGGCACCCGGGATCGTCACCGCCGGACCGCCGGCACTCGACCGGTTCCGGAGGCGTTCGTAGCGGTCGTGGGTCGTCTGGTAGCGCTCGACCGCGTCGACGAACGCCGCCTGCGCGTCGAGCATCCGGCGATAGGCCAGCGTCCGGTCCTCGTTGCCGGTCTCGTTGGCGACCGACTCGTACTCGTCAAGCAGCGCCTCGTACCGGGAGTCGTTCAGCTGGTCGCGGACCTCGGTGTAGTTCTCGCTGCCGAGGTCGACCGAGTCGCTCCGGGCTTCCCGTGCGAGGCGCTCCGCGAGCTGGCGCTCGAAGGCGCTCAGGTCCTCGCCGGACCCGACCTCGGCAGGGTTCGACTGGTCGGCGCCGGCGTCCCCGGGGACGGACACGCTCGCCCCCGGTGTGGCCGCGCCGACGACGAGCCCGACGACGAGGACGGCGACCCCGGCGCTCACGAGCGCGCGAGAGAGGGCGTCTGAGGGGACGAACCGGCGAGGTCGGGGGGACACACCTCCCGGTATCCCACCGATAGGTAAAACGTCTTCTCTCTTTCACTCAGAGCGGGATCCGCTCGCAGCCTTGCTTGTTCGTTTACTGTAACTATCAGTCATTCGGTCGTTCGACCGTCACAGTTGCATCGTGAGTGGGCGTTTGCGAATTCGACGATATGTCGATGGACGTCTTCTGCCAAGTCATGCATTGCCAACGCGAAATCCCGTCCGGGGCGATCGACGTCGTAGTAGAACCGTGCCCGATGTTCGGATCGGAACGCGTCGATCCGGTCGGCGACGTTCTCGTCGGAGAAAACGTTTCGAGCCTCGATATCGTCGAAGACTTCCTGATGTTGGCGATAGTCCGACGAGTCTGCAGCGGTCATCTCGACCAGATAGAACTGGAACGATCGCTCGATCGCATTGAACGAAAGCTCGACGATGCTCACGTAGTTGTTCGTCCCATGTCGAAGTTCCCGGCACGTGCCAAGCATCGCACAGGCCTTCCCGAGCTGGATGTCTGCATCATCCTGCGCTCGCTGCCAGGAAAGAGAATCCTGAACCGGTCCCGTCTCGTCGTCTTCGAGTAACTGCTCGACGCGGTCGAGTGCGTCGACAACGTCAGTGAGCCCCACCGTCGAACACCTCTCGTTTTACCACATCGAGTGCCGGTGTATCTCGAAGGGTTACTCCTTCGACGAGAACGTCGCCGATCCGGTCGTGGCTCGCTGCCGACTCGGGAGTTTCGACGACGATGTGGGCCTCGTACCGGTCGCCGTCGAATCTTTCGTCGGCTATCTCCCGTTCGATAGCGTGCGCTTCGCGCTGGGCGTGCATCCGGTCCTCGTCGACCACGACGAACAGGTCGATATCGCTCGTCCGGTCAGCCGTGCCGCGTGCGACGCTCCCGAAGAGAACAATGCCGGCATCTTCGTCGACCCGTTCTATAAGCCGAGAGAGAATCGCTCTGACTGGCGCGTGGTACTCCGGTTGTGGAATGGTCGTCACCGGATCCTCTGGCTTGACGAGCATCGCCGGATCGATCCTGACGGCGTTGGCCCGTCCGGAGCGGTCGACCTTGACCACACCGAGCGCTTCGAGCGTATCCACGGCCGCATTCACGCCACTCAGTCCACGCTCCGTCACTCGACGAAGGCCCCGATTCGTAAACTCCCGGTCCGGATTGTCGACGAGTACGTGGAGGACGTCGGCGGTTGCTCGGTGTCGGAACGCCTCCGGGTCACCGAGCGGGACGGGCAGTCGGACGTACGATCCCTCCCACACTCCGCCCTGTTGAACTCTCTCACGGTTCATAAATTGTTATTCGGTTCAACATACTTAAAATATTCCAGTATCCCTCGCTGGACAAACCGTTGCTCTCTGCCAGAGTCGCGTTCTATCGTACCGGATGACAGTGGGATGGTCGGCTCATTCGCGAGTGTCTTAGGCGGACTCGTCTCGGAAGCGTTCGATAAGATGGGCGAATTCCGCCGTGTTCTCGAACACGGCGTAGTCGTCGTCAGCACCAACGAGGAGAGTTACGTTTCGATTCTCGTCATTGTCAAGAGATCTGGCGGCAGCGACGGCGTATGCGTCTCCGATTGCCGGGCTATACGCGGCTTTCAAGTCTGACGCTGTTTCCCAGAGTTCGTCGGTCCCATATGCGGTTACGCCCATATCTCGCAGGTCGTTGATGTGAGCGTCGGCCTGCTCTTGGGATGTTTTTCGGAGTGCGACGTACCGGAATTCCGTGAGGTTGATCGTGGTGACGTACCCGTCGAGTTCCCCGTCGTACACGCGGTCGAGCCAGCGTTCGACTTTGTCTGCACCCTGTTCGTCGAACGAAAAGGCGAGCAGCGCCTCAGCATCGAAGACGACTGTCATTCCTCGTCTGCTGACAGCCCGTACGTCTCGTCGGTTTCCGTCGTATCTCGCTCGCGCTCTTCTCTCAGCAGTTCCGTAGCGGACGGCTCCTGCTCTGTTTCTTCGTCGGATGCGAGTGCGCCCCGGAGGTCGGACGGGCGCTTGACCGGCCGAATGACGACCTCTCCCTCCTCAGTCTCCACGAATCGGACGCGGCCCGGCGTGTCGATCTGGAGTTTGTCACGGAACTCTTTGGGGATCGTTGCTTGCCCCTTTTTCGTGACGGTAACAGTCGTGCCGTCTTTCACGTCACTCATACGTAATGGGTAGTGTATCGTAATACTTCAAATTTTGTAATACTCTGCGGACCGATGCTCTCTTCTCACCTAATTCAGCGAGGAAGTCCCGCCGTGAACGCTTCAGGGAGGATTGCTTCCAGCGTTTAACGGCGCATATGAGTCTGCACGATAGGCAACTCGCCAAAGTTTGAGGATGGCACGAGTAACCAGCTCTTCGGAAGACTGCGTATCCACCCGGACACGAACCAGTCAACGTGATTGTTGCCTGATCGACCGGGAGAAACCGTATTGATGGATAACAATCAACCTGCGTGTTAACCTATTCGTGTCCGGGTGGATAATACAGGAGTTCTCGACATCAGCAAGGTCTGAACTCGCATCGGGTGGTGGATGGTAGTGTTCCGTCCCAGTAACGTGGATATAGTCTCCGCCATGGGGATGATTTCCCCACCGAAAATTCACGTCCGCTGTATCCGTATAATGAAACTTGTAATCGTCCTGTGTCGTCCACTGGACGTCGATTCGGGCCTCGTCGGCGTCACAGAGTCCATCCTCGAGTGAGACTTCGAGTACTGATGGATGAAGATAGTCGTCGGGTTGGGCTGTTGCAAGCGGTTCCATCTCTTCGATAATATCGCGGATCGTAAGCACTGCTGGACGATCAATCGCCCCGCGAAGGCTATGATCCTCTGCGTGTGCAGATGACGCTGGCATTAGCTGAATGCAGGCGCTAAGCCCCCGTCCTCAAGAAGCACCGCAGTCCGCGC
>CAZIVN010000054.1:1603-11709 GCA_964542685.1 uncultured Halobacteriales archaeon | reverse complement strand
CTCGCGACGAGATGGCGAACTTGGCCTTCGCGATCGAACGACTCGTCGAGGGCCCGGTCGGGCTCACCCTGAACCGGGAGGAGCACCACCCACCCGAGCTAGCGGTGCAGTCGATCAGGCCATCCGACGACCCCTCCGAGGAGTACGTGGTCCTCGAGAACATCGGATCCATGCCCCTGGAGGCCGGGGGGTGGTCCATTGCGTCCGACCCCCCGAACGATACGGTCGAACCCCCAGAGGCGTTCACGTTCGAACCCCGCTCGATCCCCCCGGGCGGGTCGGTCACTGTCGCGACTGGTCCGGCGCCCTCCAACTCCGGCGAGGGCGAAGCCGACGTCCACTGGGGACACAACGAGCCGGTGTGGGCGGCCGGGGGCCACCTGGTCCTGGCAGACGCCGCAGGTAATCCCGTCGAGCGGGTCCGCGTGCCGCCACAGGAGGGGTCCTTGTTGCCGGCCTTTCGGCTGGCGACCGACGTTCCCGACAACTGGTACCCGTTGAAACCGACGGGACCGGATGCCACCGAGGGCGAACAGTACAGGTTCCGACTCGCGAAGATGGTAGACAGTGAGGCGCTCGCATCCGACATCTTCGAGGTGCTGTCCGAGGGCGAGCTCGCCACCTCCCTCGACGAGGTATCCGTCCCCCGCGGTGAGATCCTCGCTGACAGTCTCCAGGAACGTATTTACGAGGAGGAGGTTACCCGCGCCGGGGTCCAACTCACGCGGTCGTACCAACTGGCCTCCTGGCTCGACGGGTCCAGATACCTCTGGTCCGGTCGGCGAGCTAGCACGGGTCGGGGGGAGGGCAGAAGCGGCCTCCAGTTCGACGTACTCGAGGAGTAGCTGCGGCCCCCCTCGTGCCGCTCGGTCTGTTGCTCGCTCGGTGGGGGAGAGAAAACTGTGTTCCCTTCGCACTCACGGTCGGTATCCTGGCGTTGCTCGTTGGTACAGTACTCTACGTGCTACCGACTGAACCAGGAAGATGAGGACGTCACCGATGGAACTGACAGAACGACAACCGAGCGGCGACGGACACGCTCATAGCGCCCCAAGGAACGTCAGAAGGTCGATTACGAGGACGACGGCGACGACGAGAAGTGCGACGGCGATGATCGCCTTGAGGTACCACGGCATCGACTCGTCGGCGGAAGCACTGCTCATACTCCCGCATTGGACTGGGAGTCCCTTGAGCCTTCGTTGTCGCTCGCCAACGATCCCGCGACGGACCGAAAGTAACTGGACACCCCCGGCCGTACCGCCGCGGGAATGCGGGAGTTCGTCTTCACGATCACGTACGACGGGGGGGAGGATCGCCTTGCGGATCTCTTCGATACTGCACCGGAGGCTCGATACTCGGCGCTTCTGTGTTCGATGTCGGGCGACGCTGCGTGGCGGTTGAGTCGAGTGACCGGATCGGAACGGGTCGTCAACGAGGCGGTCGGGGTTCTGACCGACGAGTCGTACTGTAGCCTGTCGATCAGCAGGCGGAACTGCTCGATGTCCCAGCGAAGCGACGTCCTCGAGGAGACCCCCCGTGGCCAGGTGGTGTACACCTACTTCGATGAGATGGATGGCTGTGACTCCGTCCCTGTGATCGCGAACCGCTACCTCGACGGTGGCTCGCTGGTCCTCGTCACCAGGGACGGTGACTCGGAACGGTGGCGCATCCTCATGCAGAACGACGAGAAAGTCGGGATGCTGTACGATACGATCGGTGCGTCCCTGCGCGAGGGCCTGACCTTCCGCTTCGAGCACCTGAAACCGGTCGAAAGTTCGCCGCTGGCTCCCTTTGACTCCCGTTCGCTTCGCCCGGAACAGCGGCGGGTCCTCGAAGTCGCGATGGAGGAGGGCTACTACGAGACGCCCCGTGAGACGACCCTCGACGAGATCGCCGACCGACTCGACTGCCCTCGCTCGACGGTCTCCTATAGACTGCGTCGGGCAGAAGCGGAGGTCGTCTCCGAGTTTCTCTCGACACAGTGACCGGGGAGCTCGGCTAAGGGGTCACTGGCGACGCTCCCGGACTCAACGCACCGTCCGCCAACATCGAGTAGATCGGGAACGAGTAGGCGATCACCACGAGCACGACCGCTATCGCGACCCACAGTTTCAGGTTGTCGAGCACGGGCGGGGCCTCGTCGGCCCCGGAGATCGGCTCCGGAAGGTGGCTGCTGACCCTGAGGCGCCCCTTCCCACGTTCGGCGACGTAGGTTCCGACCATCACCGTCACGAACAGGAACGCCCCGATCGTCAGCAGCGTCCCGCCGATCGCGATCTGGAGGCGCATTTCACCGATCGATCCGAACACGGGGTCGAACGAGAAGCCCGCGTACTCGGGTTCGGCCGTCCGGCGGGGGACCCCGGCGAGTCCGGCGCGGTGCATCGCGTTCGACATCAGCACCATCCCGATGAACCAGACGTACGGCTGAATCTGTGCGAGCCCGTAGAACTGGAGTCGTTTGCCCGTGATCTGCGGGTACAGCCAGTAACTGACGGCCATCATGGTCAGCGCACTCGCCGTGCCGACGGTGAGGTGGAAGTGCCCTGGAACCCACAGCGTGTTGTGGATCAGCGAGTTGATGTTCATTCCGGCGTTGATGATGCCGGAGAAGCCTCCGGCGGCGAACATCAGGCCAGCGAGTGCCATCCCCGCAAACGCGGGATTCCCCCAGGGTAGCGCCTTGATCCACCCCACGTAGCCCTTCCCGCCGCGATTGCGGGCGCCGTACTCGATGCTCGCGACGACGGTGAAGGCAGTCAGCAGGCTCGGCAACAGGAGGAACATCGTGTTCGACATCGCGATGAACTTGAAGCCTTCCGGGACGCCGGGGTCGGCGTACTGGTGGTGGAAGCCGACGGGCGTCGACAGCAGGAGGAACAGGACGAACACGACTCTGGCGAGCGGGTCGCTGAACAGCCGGCCACCCGAGAGCTTCGGGAGGATCGTGTACCACGCGAAGTAGGCTGGCATCAGCCAGAAGTACACGACCGGGTGCCCGAAGTACCAGAACAGGGTTCTGCTGATCAACGGGTCGACGCTGTCGATCAGCCCCAGCGACATCGGTAGCAGGAACACGAGCACCTCCACGGCGACGCCGACCGTCGCGATGTACCACATGAGCGTCGTGGTGACGACCATGAACGCCTGCAACGGAGACCGCTCGTCCGGGTGTTCGCTGCGCCACTGCCGGAAGGCAAGCAACCAGTCCGCCCCGGCCAGCCACGTCCCGACGAGCCAGATCGCGAGCCCGGCGTAGAACAGCGGGTGTGCTTCCATCGGCGGATAGAACGTGTACAGGACGTCAGCCTGGAACGGAATCTGACCGACGAGGCCACCGAGGATTGCAACCGTCGTCATTACCGCGCCACCGACCATCATCACGAACCAGAGCAGCGAGAACCGCGGATGCTGGAGGTCGACGCCCAGACTCCGCGCAGTCGCCCACGTGAAGATACCGACGAGGAAGAAGATCGTGAAAAACAGCGCGAGCAGTACGCCGTGTCCCGTCAACACGGAGTAGTAGTCGACGGAACTGATCACGCCCCGGTACACGTTCGTGCGATGGAGCGCCTGGAGGATGCCGAACACCGCGCCGATCGTCAGTGCGGCGAACGCCACTCCCAGACACAACCGGGTGATCCGGGCGGCGTGGGGGTATCGGTCGACGAACGCGAGGCGCGTTGGGTCGCCGGTATCGGTTGCGGTCTCGGTGTCGGTTTCGGTCGGCCTGTCGTGTGCGTGTGCCACGTCACTCACCTCCCTCGGTGGGACCGTCGTACTCGGACTGGGGAACGACGACGATCGTTCCTTCCATGCCGTGGTGGCCCCCACCACAGTACTCGTTGCAGACGATACCGTACTCGCCCGGTTCGTCGAACTCGACGGTCACTGTGGCGACCTGGCCCGGGACCGCCATCGTGTTGACGTTGGTTCCGACGATCTGGAACCCGTGAATCACGTCCGTACTGGTCACGTGGAAAGTGACGGTGCTACCGGCTGGCACCCGAATCGCCTCGTTCGACCCCGGCGTGAACTGGAACCGCCAGGCCCGGACGTACACGTGGTAGGTATCGTCACCGTCCCCGGCGTACATACCTGGTTCTCGGAAGTTCTCGCTGGCCGTCGGGTTGTCCGGGTCGACCTGGCCGCCCTCGTCGTCGACCATGCCGTAGCCGGCGACGACGGCCCCGTAGGTCACGGTGGTGATGAACAACACGATCAGTGCGAGCGAGGCGGCGAGCCACGCTCGCTCGAACCGGTGGACGTGCATCAGCCGATCACCTCCGGACCGTTGCCCAGGAACTCCACGAAGTACATGAACAGCCACAACAGCGCGACCAGCAGGAAGTACCCGATCAACAGCGCCACGGTACCCACTGGATCGAACGCGTCACTGTCGACTGTCTCGGTCACTCGTTGTTCGGGGGCTGCCTCGTACATCGGGCCTCCGTGGATCGTTCCCAGTTCCCCACCGGCTTCGCCTTCGGGGACCGGTACTGCGTCGCGCCTGTCCGCCGCAGACCGCATCTCCGGAGGTGCCTTGAACGCGTACAGGTCCCAGTAGTACACGGCTGCGACGACGATGGCGGTCAATCCGATTCCGATTGCGCTGACCATCCACGCACCTTCGAACCCGGTATCACCGCCGTCGCCGGTTCCCGTGTCACCGCCGTCCCCGGCGCCCGGGAGGGTGGCCTCCGGGTCGACCACGATGGTGGCCTCCATTCCGGCAGCACGGTGGGGGGCGCAGTAGTACTCGTAGGTGCCTTCCACCTCGAACGTGTGAGAGTACTCGTGGCCGGTGTCGTAGGTCTTGCTCTCGCCGCCTTCCGTGCCAGACCAGTCGCCGTCGTCCGGTTGCGACTCGACGACGATATTGTGCAGGTCGCTGTCCCAGAGGAACTCGACGGTCGTCCCGGGGGGAATCTCGAGGTCAGCAGGGTCGAACACGAGGTCCCCGCCGGGGCCGACGACGACGGTTACCGTGTCACTGCTTTGCTGTGCCGCCGCCGTGCCGGCGGTCACGGCGCCTCCTACCACGGCGGCCGATCCGGCCAGGAACCCCCGTCGTGTGGCGGTCGAAGCCTCGGGAGGTGGCGGTTCCCGGTGCCAGTCACACACTGCAGTTTCTTCGTCACGCTCCATGTGGTCCGCTGTCGGGAGCCGTCCCGTTCAATTCTTTTTTGTCACAGGACAACTCTGCTCGAGTCCCGAAGTGGCGAATTGTCACACGCCAACGGGAGATTGAGTGTCACAGACGTGGAACCCGACCGAGTACCGCACTGCCGATCTCCGAACCAGTCCGACTGGAGTCACACTATGACAGGTCGAACCCACACCGACCGCGACTACGCAAACGACGTCCTCGTCTCCGCGGCGTGGCTGGAGGCTCACCTCGACCGGATACGGTCGGAGGACCCATCACTTCGCCTGATCGAGGTCGACCTCAACACCGACTTCTACGACCGTGGACACGTTCCTGGAGCCGTCGGGCTGGACTGGCGAGAACACCTGCGTCACCGACGCCTGCGGGACGTTCCCCCACCCGAGCGATTCGCCGACCTGTTGGGATCGGTCGGGGTCGCAAGCGACTCGACCGTCGTCGTCTACGGTGACAACTCCAACTGGCTTGCTGCCCACCTGTACTGGCTGCTCATCTACTACGGTCACGAGGACGTGTACCTCCTCGATGGCGGACGGGAGTACTGGATCGAGTCCGGGCGGCCGTTAACGACGGCCGTCCCGGAGTTCCCCGAGCGCACTTACCGGACCAAAGGTCCGTTCGACACGGTGCGCGCCTACGCCGACGACGTGTTGCGAGCCATCGACGACGGGAGCCGACTCGTCGACGTCCGCCTTCCGGAGGAGTTTACCGGCGACGTCGTCGCACCGCCGGGAATAAACGAGACTGCCCGGCGTGGCGGCCACGTTCCGGGCGCAGTCAACGTCGTGTGGTCGGCGGGCCTCCGTCCCGACGGGCGGTTCAAGTCCCGTGAGCGCCTGGAGGAGTTGTACAGGGACCACGACGTGACGCCGGACGACGACGTGATCGTCTACTGTCGGGTCGGCGAACGCTCGTCACTCACGTGGTTCGTCCTCTCCGAACTTCTCGGCTATCCCGCCGTGCGGAACTACGACGGCTCGTGGACCGAGTGGGGGAACATGGTCGGCGTGCCGATCGCAACCGGCGACGGAGCGGGAGACGCGACGGCGACCGACCGACCTGACTCTCAGTGACTGGCCGTCACCGGCCGGGTCGAGTTCGCCACGACCAGCAGGCTGCTGGTCGCCATCGCGACCGCTGCTAACAGCGGGTTCAAGACGCCCGCGACGGCCAGTGGCACCGCGATCCCGTTGTAGAGGAACGCCCACCCCAGGTTCTCGCGGATCCGACGGCGGGTTCCCGCGGTCGTCTCGAACACCTCGGGTAGCGGTTCCAGGGAGTCCAGAGTCAGGACGACGTCGGCCGCTTCGACGGCCAGCTGTGTTCCTCGCTCCATCGCGATGCCGACATCCGCCGCTGCCAACCCCGGAGCGTCGTTGCTGCCGTCGCCGACCATCGCGACGGTGCCGTCCCGCTGTAGCCGCCGGACGACGGCAGCCTTCGCTTCCGGCGGGACCCCCGCGAACACCTCGTCGATCCCCGGGTGGGACTCCAGTGGGCGGGCTGCTTCGGCGTCGTCACCGGTGAGCACGACGACCGTCCGATCGTCCGTCAGGCGCTCGACGACGGCCTCCCAGTTCTCGCGGAACTCGTCGCCCACGACCACGACCCCGCGAACCACCCCGTCCCAGCCGACGTAGCTCGCTACCGCGCCGGGATCGGCGTTCGCGTACTGCTCCCGCAGGTCCTCGCGGAGTGTCCACTCGCGGTCGAGGAACAGGGAACGGTCGCCGACGAGGACCCGACGGTCGCCCACGTCGGCGCCGACCCCCTGGCCCGGGTAGGTCTCGAAGTCGTCGACGGGGTCCTCGAGGGGGGACCCCGCCTCGACCATCGCGTCGGCCACCGGGTGAGTGGCGAACTGCTCGACTGTGGCGGCAACTGCCAGCGTGCGGTCGTCACCGGCGACCGACCGCACGGTCGTCTGCCCGGTCGTGAGCGTGCCGGTCTTGTCGAGAACGACGGTGTCGACCTCCGGTGCCGTCTCGAGTGCGTCGCCGTCCGCAACCACGATTCCGGACGCGAGCGCGTCGCGTACGCCAGCAGCGACGGCCATCGGCGTCGCGAGACCGAGCGCGCACGGGCACGAGACCACCAGAACCGTCAGGCCCGTGAGCAGTGCGATAGTCCCGCCGGCCCCCACCAGGAGGTGCCCTGCGACCGTAAGCGTCGCCAGCAGGACGATCAGCGGGACGAAGACGGCAGCGATGCGGTCGACGAGTCGCTGGGCGCCGCCCGCGCCGCTCTGGACCCGCCACAGGGTTTCGAGCAGGCGATCGACCGTGCTCTCCGGGTCCTCCGGGACTCGGACCACCAGTCCGCCGTCGACGACCGTCGCACCGCCGATCACCTCGTCACCGGCAGTCCTGGTGACCGGTAGCGACTCCCCGGTGAGCAGGGATTCGTCGACGGCGGCGGTGCCCTCGACGACGGTCCCGTCGACCGGGACGCGCTCGCCGGACCGGACGATCAGTTCGTCGCCAGCAGCAATCACCGTTCTGTCGACTGTCTCGGTGCCGGTCGCGGTCCGGCGTCGTGCGGTCTCTGTCTTCCGGTCCGCGATCGAGGTCAATCGGTCGGTCGCCCGGCGCCGCACCCGCTCCTGATAGTAGTCGCCGACGGTGACCGCCAGCACCACGACGACGGTGATGTCGAAGTAGAGTTCCGTCCCACCCGACAGCGCGACGATCGTACTATAGACGTACGCGGTGGTCGCCGCCGTCGCGACCAGGAGGTCCATGTTCGGTTGGCCGACGCGGAGGCTGACGACCGCACCGCGCAGGAGCGGGTAACCCGTGTACCCCAGGACAACGGTCGCAGCGAGCCACAGGTTCGCGAACACGTAGTTGCCCGCGGCCCCGGAGAGGTCGATCGGTAGCGACGCGGGGGCGACGCCCAGGTAGATCGGGTAGAGAAAGAGGAGATACCACATCATTGTCAACATTCCGAACAGTCCGCCGACGAGCAATCGCCCCACAGTGTCGTCCGACTCGTCTTTCTCCGCGTCGACGCTGGGGTCGGCCCGATAGCCGTAGCCCGTGACGGCGTCGGCGATGGCGTCGGGGTCCGTCCTGTCGGGGTCGTACACGACGCGCATCGTCCCAGTCGCGTAGTTCGCGTCTGCACCGCGTACCCCATCGACGTCCGTCGACGTCGCCTCGACGAACGACTCGCAGGTCGCACAGTGCATCCCGTCGACGGTCACGAACGACTCCGCACCCTCGACGTCGTCGGCGCCCGGACCCGAATCCAGCGCCTCGTCGACGCCCGTTTCTTCCGGCTGCTCGTCGAGCGTCCTGGCGACCTCCAGACACCCCCGACAACAGAACGCTCCGTCGACGTCGTCGGCCATCACCGGGGGCGTCGGCGTCGGTAACTCACAGAGTGTACACTCGCTCATGGCTCAGTCGAGTGGCTGGTAGATCGGCAGCGTCGGATGTGGCAGGTCGATCCCGAACAGCATCAGTCCGTGGGCCAGCGGAATGTAGCCCAGTGCGAGAAACACCACGCCGAGCGCACGGTGGAGCGGGCCCTGGAATCGCGGTGCGATCGACCCGAACGCGAGGCCGTACGCGAACACTGCCGGAATCGTCCCGAGACCCAGCACCGCGAGGCTCACCGCGCCGTATATCGGCGACCCCAGGGCGAAGGCGTAGAGGAACGCGGGGTACAGCAAGGGACACGGCAGGAACCCGTGGACCGCCCCGAGGCCGAAGATCCGCGGCCCGCGAACCCACCGGTCGACGTGATCCAGCAACCGCGCGTTGATCCGGCCGAAGACCGACCCGGCTCCGATCCCCGAGACGAGCCCGGCCGTCGTCCCAGTGACGACGTAGTTGAGGCCCGTGAAGACGACGAACCCGCCGACGAGGACGCCGGCGACCCCGCGAACGTCCGTCGCAACTGCGGCGACTGCGGCGGCGTCGTACAGGAGCGCACCGAGCAGGCCCATCACACCGCCGAGCAGCGCGTAACTGACCGTCCGACCCAGATTGAACAGGAGATGCTGACGGATCTCGGGCCAGGCCGTCGGTCCCTCGTCACCGACTCGTTCGGCGTAGATGGTGACCAGCGGGCCACACATCCCGAGACAGTGAGCACCGCCGAGCAGGCCGACCAGTGCGAAGACGACGAGGCCCACGTCCGCACCCGGTGCCGACCATCCGAGGCCCAACGGCGTCATCGCGTCTCGTCGGATCCGAACGGGAGGTACTCGAGGTCCGACGAGTCGAACATGATTCGGACTGCGACCGTTATGATGAGCACGTTGACGACGGTGATCGCTGCGACGGGCTCCAGGAACACGAACGCGCCGATCGCCGGGAGCACGAGGAGACCGACGAGCGCGTACCACGGTGCCGGAACGTCGTCCAGGTTCATAGGTCGCCGTTGCACACGCCACCTCAAAAGAGCGTCTTTGGCGTTCGACAACACCAAATGACAGAAACCTGCCATTATCGCCCGGCTCGCATTCTCACGGCGGTCGTGATCCATTCCAGGTGCGCACCGGCAGTGTATGGGTGCCTACTCGTAAAGAGTGAAACTACAGTAGTCGTTGCAACTGTTTGCACACTCCTGCGAGCGACGCGGCCAGCGAGAGCCTCACTGGCTGCTCTTCCCGAGGTGGGTGCACATTGAATTTCAACGACTACTATGACATGGATAGGTTTTCGCTCGTGAACACCTCGGCGGCGGCGAGGACATCGTTCGTGGGTCAGTGATCGTGTCCACGCTTGTCGGCCGTCTCACCGTCGACCGAAGTCGAGGACCAGCGCCCCGATGAAGAGTGCGGCGAGCGGATCCGCGATCGGGAGGTCGAACTCGCTGACGGCAATCGTCGAGCCGACGACCGCCACCGACCCGCCGGCGTCGCCGAGCAAGTGGTAGAACGCGCCGCGTTCGCTGAGACTCATCTCGCCGCACTGGACGACGTACACCG
>CAZIVN010000054.1:0-1503 GCA_964542685.1 uncultured Halobacteriales archaeon | reverse complement strand
CCGCGACCGGTTCCAGGCGGTGGAGGCCGTGGGACCACTGCTCTGCGCGATCGAACCGTTCGGCGGTGTAACTCGCGGCGAAGGCCATCACGTAGGCCAGCATGTCGAACAGCATGTGGAACGCGTCCGAGAGGAGTGCCACCGAACCGAACAACAGCCCCCCTGCCAGTTCGGCGAGAAAGCCGACGAAGTTGACGACTGGGACCAGCGCAAGTCGGTGTGTGCTACTCCCGCCGTCGCCTTCACTGCTCCGCCCTCCTCGTGGTCGTGCATCGTCAGGTGAGTCGCGGTTTGCCGTCGGAGATCAAAACGTCCGCGTCCGTCACATCGATTCCTCGACCGACTCGGGAGACCGGGTCTCGGGGCTGATCCGGGACAGGCGCATCGCGTTGCCAGTTACCCCGGTAGTCATGCCGGCGTCACCCGCCAGGACCGCCAGCCAGATGGGAACGTAGCCGAACGGGACGGCGACGGCGAGGCCAGCCTTGACCGCGAGACTGGCCCAGATGTTCTGTCTGATGACGCCGTTGGCGTCGTTCGCCAGTTCGTACAGGTAGGGTAGTTTCGAGAGGTCGTCGCTCATCAGGGCGATGTCGCCCGTCTCCAGTGCCGTGTCGGTCCCCGCGGCGCCCATCGCGACGCCGACGGTCGCCGTCGCCAGTGCCGGTGCGTCGTTGACCCCGTCGCCGACCATCGCCACACCGTCGTACGTCTCCGTCAATTCTCGAATCCCCGCGACCTTCTCCTCGGGCAGGAGTTCTGCCCGATACTCGTCGACGCCGACCGCGTCGGCGATGGCACGGGCGGTTCGCTCGTTGTCGCCGGTCAACATGACGACGCGTTCGACGCCGAGGGCTCTGAGGCGCTGGACGGTCCGTTTCGCTTCGGGACGGATCTCGTCGGCGACGGCGATCACGCCCTCCAGTTCGGTCTCGGTCCCGACGAGTACGACAGTTTTGCCCTCCGACTGGAGGTCCGGCACCGTCTCCTCGAGGAGGTCGAGACAGTCGTTGCGCTGGCACATCCGGCGACTCTTCGTCGTGACGACGCCACCGTCGGTCGTCGCGTGGACGTGTCGGAGGTCGAAGCCCAGATCATCGAACAGGCCGGGCTTGCCGGCGTAGTGCGTGTCGCCGTTCAGGTCCGCCTGGACGCCCTTCCCGGTGATGCTCTCGAACTCGTCGATCGCCGGAGCCTCGAGCGACTCCTCCCCCGCGTGGTCGACGATGGCCTCGCCGATGGGGTGTTCAGACCGCTCCTCGAGTCCTCGTGCACAGCGGAGCACGTCCGCCTCGGTGTTGCCGTTCAGAGGGACGACGTCCGTGACGGTGAGTTCGCCCTTCGTGAGCGTCCCGGTCTTGTCCATCGCCACGGCCTCGACCGCGCCCATCGCCTCCAGGTGGTTCCCGCCCTTGATCAGGACGCCGTTTTTCGCCGCGGACGTGATACCCGAAACGACGGAAACCGGCGTCGAGATGACGAACGCGCAGGGACACGCGAGGA